>JBKKAT010000272.1:0-7068 GCA_046714535.1 Acidobacteriota bacterium
CGCCTGCATTATGGGCCGCAGGCCTCTGGCCTGCATTTTAGAGCCGGAAGAGTCTGCGAATCAGCTCGATTTTTTCCAGACCGTCCGGCTGATTGGCGAGCTGCCGTAGTTCGGAATAGGAATTTTGAAGGATCTTGTTAGCAAGACTTGAAGTGAGCTGATCAAGCGCCTCTTTTTGTTCAGGAGTGAGTGGCCCCATCTTCTTGAGTGTTAAATCAATTTCATGTCTTCTTAATTCTTCAATATGCTGCTGGATGTCACGGATTGTCGGGGCGATATCGAGAGCTTTCAGTTTATTCCAGAAAAGCTCTGATTCTTGCAAGACGATTTCTTCGGCTTTTTCCGCTTCTTTTTGCCGAAGCTGCCTGTTTTTTTCGGCAACCGAATGGAGGTCGTCAATGTCATACAGGAAAACGTTTCCAAGCTCATTGATTTGCGGATCGATGTCGCGTGGCACAGCGATATCAATGAAGAACATGGGCCGATTTCTGCGGGCCGACATCGCCCGCTGAACGTGATCCTTTTTGACAATGAAAGTTGGCGATCCGGTGGAACTGATCACAATATCCGATTCGGCCAAACAATCGGTAAGATTTTCAAAGGGTACTGCCCTCCCTTTGATTTGTTCCGCAAGCCCGGCTGCTTTTTGGAAAGTGCGGTTTGTAACGAGAATGATTTTAACGCCGCGCGATTGCAAATGCTGGATGGCAAGCACGCTCATTTTCCCGGCGCCAATTACAAATGCGGTTTTTCCCTCCAGCTTGTCAAAAATCTTTGCCGTAAGTTCTACGGCTATGGAACTCACCGAAACAGCGCTGCTGGCGACAAGAGTTTCACTGCGTACTTTCTTCGCCACCATAAAAGCTCGTTCCATGAGTGAATGAAGTGTAGAGGCGATCGCTTTTTCACGCTGAGCGATCGCAAAAAACTGTTTCATCTGGCCAAGAATCTGCGGTTCACCGATGATCATGGAATCCAGGCTGCTGGTGACGCGGAAGACGTGCCGAACAGCTTCAGGACCAACGTAGCTGTAAAGCAGGGGTTCAAACTCATTCAGCGGCATGTCGCGCAAATCACTGATTAAATCCGTCAAACGTTCTTTGCATTGATCGAGTCGATCCACCCGCGCGAGGATTTCAAAGCGGTTACAGGTGGAAAAAATCATGACTTCCGGCACAACTTCGCGAATCTTTTGTAGCGCCAACGGGAGCTTCTCTTCTTCAATATGCAGACGTTCGCGCACTTCTACCGGCGCCGTTTTGTGGTTCAGTCCGAGTAGTTGAATCAGCATGTTTAAAAGGAGTGGTATACGTTAAATATCAAGGAGACTCCGGCAAACGTGAAAACAATTAAGACGAAACCAACGATCGCGAGATACGCCGCTTTTCTGCCGCGCCAGGCAGAAAGCATCCTGCCATGAAGCAAAATTGCGTACAGCATCCAGGTAATCAATGCCCATATTTCTTTGTAATCCCAACTCCAATAGATTCCACGCAAATACCTGGACCAGATCATCCCTGTGATCATTCCAAGAGTTAACAGGAAGAATCCAAACCATAAACTCTTGTAGCTGATTTCATCGGACGCTTCGAGAGATGGCAATTTGTCTAACAAAAAGGAAGATCGTTTCAGCTTGAGTTGTCTTTCCTGAATCAGATACATGATGGCGGTGAGAAAGGAAATCGTTAACGCTGCAACGCTGAGAATCATCAACGGGATGTGAATATAAATCCAGCCGGTTCCTAACACAGGTTCCAAAACTTCTTCCCGGCCGGGAAATAACAGTTTCAATATGATGGAAAGAATTGTGATCGGGATCAGAACAACCGCAGCCGCTTCCTTGTTTCTGTTGCGGAAGATCAACAAGAACAACAGGACGATGAGGCAGGTGAGCGCCCAGAATGCTTCTACAAAAGTAGACGCGGGAAACCGGTGTCTCTCCAGGCTCAATACAATTAGATCGATAGCATGCGTGAGAAAGGCCAGCTGTAAAAACAGCGAACCGACTTTCTGAGTGTTCGTTTTCTTCAGGAAAAAACGAATCCCAAAATAGACCATGGAAAGGCTGTAAAAAACGATTGCCAGACCATCAAGAATGTTTGACATATCAAATAAAATTAAAAATGAAAAATTAAAAATGAAAAATAAAAAATGGAACGTGCGAGTCGACGCAAAGCGTTTTTAGTTTTTTATTTTTCATTTTTAATTTTGTCTACTTTACTTCAAAGGTAAAATTTGCCCAAAAGCTTTGCCACTCAGCCTCGGGATTGTTCTCGAGTGGAAGGATCCGGGTCGTTCGAATCAGCCATCGCCCCTTGTGCGTAATTTGAAATTTAGCGACGCCATTTTTATCGGTGCGTGTGACTTGCGCATAATCTTCCGGAAGGGTGCTGTAGGAATCGTAAGTCGCCATGATTTTGCGATCCGCCAGCGGTTTTCCATCAAACAACACGATCACATCCAGGTCGGAGTTTACGCGCAATCCGCAGGGATTTTGCTGCGGCAGTATTTCAATTTTGTAGCCAAAGGGACGGCTATAATCCTCTGTGATGGTTGGTCCTACCTGGATGAAGGTTTTTATGTAACGCGTGTAAATCTCGCGCCCCGGCTGATTTTCCTGGTTGGACTTTTTCCTGAGTTCTGCCACATCCGAAAAACCTTCAAGGGAAATGTATTTCTTAAAGATATCCGGTTCGATCTGGACAAATAAGGGTTCTGACTCCCATCCAATCGTGTAGGTTCCGGACGCAGGAAATTCTACGACCGGATCCCCTTGTTCAGGAACGTCCAAACTTACTTCTCCGGAAGGGCCATCCATGCGCAGTCCGGCAGTCATGCTTTCAAACCAGACCACTTCTTCTTTTTCCACAAACATCGGGAGGCTCACCTGTTTCGGGTTCCTGTTGTTAAACCGGGGAGCGAGGTACATGTCGTGAGCGTCAGCGGAGGAGATAAAGAAAAGTAAGAAAAAAAGGAAGAGCAGGCGGGACGCCTGCGGTCCATAATGCCGGCCGGAGGCCAGCGGTCCATATGACGCCTGCGGTCTATATAGGAGGAGAATCCGATTCATAAATGGCTGCGTATTATACTATGTACTCAACGAACGCCTCATTCGGATTGAAAATTGCAAAAAATTGGGTGGTTTTTCTGTCTTTTTCTGAATCTTTCCCTGGTGTACGCCGAGGAGAATGGAAAGATTATCGGCTGTGTGATGGATGAATCAGGGGGAAACCTGCCTGGTGTAAAGATTGAAGTGTCGGGAGATTCTCTTCCGAAAGAAATGACGCTCTATACCGATCAATCCGGATGCTACACAATTTCCTTATCGCCAGGAAAATACAAGCTGAATTTCAACCTTCCTGGTTTCAATCCGGAAACAAAAAATGAGGTAATCGTATTTGCGAATCGCGAAGCGATTGTGGATCGCAGCCTCCGGATTTCTGTAAGAGCTGAGATGATAGTATCTGCGCGAAAACCGCTTCGGGATCTCGCGGAAGAGAGTGACAATTTACTGGGAATTGCAGATGCCGCGTCTCAAGGCGCGGTCCGGTACGAACATCTCGCATTGCGTCCTGTTTCCAGGCCTGGCGAATTGCTCGAGACTGTGCCGGGTGTAGTCATCAGTCAGCATAGCGGGCAAGGGAAAGCAAATCAGTATTATCTGCGGGGTTTCAATCTCGATCATGGTACTGATCTTTCGATCAATGTCGATGGCATACCGGTAAACTTTCCCACGCACGGTCATGGCCAGGGCTATTCCGATTTGAGTTTTCTTATCCCTGAATTGGTAAACGATGTTCAATATCAAAAAGGACCTTACTATGCAGAGCGGGGCGATTTCTCTTCAGCAGGGGCGGTCCGGATTGATTACGCTAAAAGTCTGGATAAAACTGTAGCTGGCCTGGAAGCAGGCAGCTTCGAATACGGTAGAGCGCTTGTCCTGTCATCACCCCGAATAAACAATGGAAACTTGCTGATGGCAGTGGAGCTTTATCACAACAACGGTCCATGGGTGAATCCGGATGGTTATCGAAAAATCAATGGACTGCTACGATACAGTCTCGATAGAGAGAGGGATAGCCTCAGCTTTCTGGGAATGGGTTATGACGGCCGTTGGACTTCTACGGATCAGATCCCCACGCGAGCCGTTCGCTCACGACAAATTGATCGATTCGGCACCGTAGACACCTCCGATGGGGGGGAATCGAGCCGTTACAGTCTCTCCATGGATTGGAAGCACTCCTGGAAGGACGCTCTTTCGCAGAGCTCAGCGTATTTGATTCAGTATGAGCTGAATCTGTTCTCCAATTTCACCTACTTTCTTGAGGACCCGCTGAATGGCGATCAATTTGAACAGGCGGACAGCCGCACCACAACTGGCGCTGAACTATCGCATCGATGGCTCAGCAATTGGGGCCGTTTTGATACTGAAAATCAAGCCGGTATTCAGTTTCGCAACGACGATGTCGGAAAAGTCGGCCTCTACCGGACTAAAAAAAGGGAACGTCTTTTTACCATTCGTGAAGATGCCGTAAATCAGCAAAGCTGGTCGGCTTACTGGCAGAATACGATTCAATGGTTTCCACAATTCAGGACTCTCTTTGGATTGCGCGCCGACTACTATCGTTTTGACGTGGACAGCAGCATCGAAGTGAACTCCGGAAAAGTGAATGACATGATCGTCAGTCCTAAATTGGGCATCATCATAGGTCCCTGGAATAAGACGGAATTCTATCTTAACTACGGTTCCGGTTTTCACAGCAATGATGCCCGCGGGACCACCATCCGTGTGGATCCGTTGACCGGCTTGCCTGTCGATGCTGTGGATCCGCTTGTACGATCGAAGGGCGGGGAATGGGGAATGCGAACGTCGTTGCTCAAAAATTTACAGACCACGTTTTCTTTGTGGCTGCTCGATTTTGATTCGGAGTTGTTATTCGTGGGGGATGTTGGGATAACAGAGCCTGGCAGGCCGAGCCGGCGCACTGGATTTGAATGGAATAATCACTTCAAACCTTACGATTGGATGACAATTGAAATGAACTGGGCATATTCGCGCGCCCGATTTCGTGATCAGGACCTTGCCGGTGATCGCATTCCGGGGGCAGTAGAAGGAGTTCTCACAGCCGGTATCTGGATGGAAGGGTTGCCGATTAATTGGAAGCCTTTCACTCACACAGTGGGCGTTCTTACTTCCAAACGGTCAGCGCAACTAGCTGATTCTTTCTTTGGCCGTTTGATTCTCGGTTTTCAGTTTCGTTATTTCGGGCCTCGTCCATTGCTGGAGAACAACAGTGTGCGTTCTGATTCGTCTACTCTGGCGAATCTTGCAATCGGATACAAAATTCACAAAAACTGGAATGCCTTTCTGGATGTGTTTAATGTGTTTAATTCCAATGCGAGCGATATCGATTATTTTTATACTTCCCGGTTGCCGGGTGAGCCCTTAAGCGGAATTCAGGACGTGCATACACATCCGGTGGAACCGCTCTCTTTTCGTTTCAGTCTGACCACGAATTTCTAAATTCCGGATGGCGGGCACGGAGGCCCGCCCTCCAGTTACACGACTTTAATCTGATTGTCTACGCTGAGGACGCCAGTAAGTTCACGTACACGACTGGCGGCGCGAACACGTCCAACTTCACTATGCACAACACCCACAAGTGTCACGCGGGACTGATCCACAATGATTTGAATCCAACACTCATTACTCATCACTTAGAAACAGAAGAGCCCGAAACAAAATG
This sequence comes from Acidobacteriota bacterium, assembly GCA_046714535.1. Lineage (GTDB taxonomy): Bacteria > Acidobacteriota > HRBIN11 > JAKEFK01 > JAKEFK01 > JAKEFK01. Next base: position 5,748 of record JBKKAT010000272.1, read on the forward strand.
TTCCGGGCTCCCTGCCTTGTATTAACGGAAGATGCTTATACCGATATGAACGCGTGATCTTCTGTAGTGTGGTCTGTAATTGTAGTTGTGACGGCCGCCGTAATAATGGCATCTGTAGGAAGATCCACGGTAATAGTGATCGTGATAGTAATCGCGGTAATAGGGACGAGAGTAGGAGTAGGAGTTATAGCCGGAGTAGCGACGGGGATAGGAGTTATAGCCATAGTGAGGACGGCGGTACGAACGGCGATAGTCGTTGTATCCGTAGCGATACGAGTCGCCACGGTACGAATGATAACCGGAATGCCCGCAGTCGTTATAGTGAGAATGACCTGCTTGCGCCGGACTGCCTGAAAACAGCAACACAGCCGCCGCAAAAACCAAACAGGGAATAAGTTTCTTCATTCAACCCTCCATCTAACTTCCGGCAAACGGGTCGTGCAACAGTCATGCCAGAGAGAGGTCCTCTAAACCTTGAAGAAACTTTGTCTTCTCTGAAGGACAGATGATCCCTAATTTGTTTGCAGTTCGTTGTCCACAGAAAGGACACCGCCAAAAGAGCGTGCGATGCTTCCGATCTTTTCACGCGAGGCTTTCGAGTCCACATAACCGACAAGTCGCACTCTGCCACTGTTGACCAGAATGAGGATAGAGGGATCCTTGCCGGCAAAATATTGAGGGAACTCCCTCCTCAGCCGGCGATAGATTCCCTGTCTTAAGCGTTCATCTCCTGCGGCAATGGACGCGTGTTCGATTTTGTTTTCGACTCCACGAACACCGCGTATCCAGATGACAGATTCCATCGCATCTTTCATCAGAGTTTGATCTCGCACATTGCCCATCAGAGTAACGTAACCGTGGTTGACTTTCACGGAGACGAGATCGAATGGTGTGCCTCGCAAATGGGAGCGGATCTTGCTGAATGCTTGCGTTTCGATATCCAGATCGGATACGTCACCGTGCGTAACGGCAATCTGGTTTTCTACTTTTGTGACCCCCTTTACTTTCAGTGCTTCTTGCTCTGCTGTATACCGGGAGCCAAACAGTTTAGCAACACCTTCGAGATAAATCGTGCCGTTGTTGTGAAGAACCGTCAGGTTTTCAATTTCTACTTTTTTCTCATCTAAAATCTCTTTTTCAACACGGCGCGCTACATCATCAGAAGTTCCTTTTTCGATATCTGCAGCCGCGATAAATCCTGCGGTCAACAGGAATAAGCACAACGGTAACCACGTTTTTAATCGCATACAATGTATTATAAGAACATGGCCCACCTGCTGCTACCGGACAAAAAACAGACCAGATAAGTGGTCCTGAATAA
>JBKKAT010000273.1:0-3296 GCA_046714535.1 Acidobacteriota bacterium
GATCTCGACCGTACCGTACTTGCAGCCGAATGAAAACCAGTTTGGTTCCCACGCATCTACGAGATGGAATGGGGCGTACACCTTCATCTCAATGTCGTTCACAACTCTGGAAACGGTGCGCAAACCCAATGAAAGAACAGTATGTCCAGATCCGTGAAGGTTCAAAACGAGTGGAGCGCCCTGGGATAGATCATTAAACCAGGTAGATCCTGACGCATTGACCGTTGTGTTTCCCTCCTGGACCATCACATGCCCGGCAGCAGACTGGAGGTGTCCGATGCTGTAATGAGAAGTCTGAGCGTTGACGCTGAACGGATAGTCCACTTTCAGCTCCGTGGCATTGACCACTTCAGCGACAGTCCGCACTTCTTCAAGACAGACGAAAATGTCGCCGGGGCTTGCGGTCAAATCGAAATGAGTTCCTTCTGTTCCGCGAACGATGTCGCTGTCTTTCGTTATGTTGATCGTTCCCTGTCCCGGTGGAAAAAGATGCGCGGTAGAAACCAGTACCCAGTTCAATTCCTCCGATTTCCATTGAAGCTTCGCAGCCAATCGTATGAATCTGTTCAATCGATCCAGTCGCTTGTCAGAGAGTCCCGATAGTCTCTCGAACGGATTGTCGGGGTCGCTCTTGTCAAATTCGGTGCGGAGATAAGGACGGTTTTCCCCGGTGCTGTTAATAAACAATTCGTTCGCGGCTCCATCTTTTAGCTCCGATTCGCTCAAGTTTTGAATGAGAAGCTCATTGAGCTGCTCGCGCGTTAGCGAAGTTCTTTGAAGGAAAACGTTCACGCGGTCCAGAGCGTCGGCAGGCTGGATCTGGTACTCGGAGTCAGTCGCATCCACACGCCAGGCGGTTTTTACACAAAGCTCCGTATCGGAGCGGATTTCGGAAACTGTTCGAGTTTCGCCGCTGCATTGAATTTGGTCGCCTTCGGAAATTTCGCTGAGAAACAACGTCCCGCTTCCCCGCACAGTGTTGTCTTTGTTGAAACTGATTTTGCCGGCGCCCGCGCAGAAGAGATGCTTTTTTATGTCCGGATAGCCGAAAGACCGGCTCAATCCGGTCTTACTGGAATCAGGTGTAGTCACGATTCGATATTCCTCCAAAGAGAGTCCGAGGAATTCGCGCGCTGCATCCACCGGCTTGATTCCAGGAATTCCGGGATCAGGAACTAAAAAGCTGGAAAATACGGAAGAGAGGCTGGTTTGTAATTCGGTTAAGTACTGGCGCGTCTGCTCCAATGGGAGATGATAGGGAAGATTGAATGGATAATTTGCAAGAGCCAGAGTCTGTAACGCATCGGTGATGTGCTTTTCTTCTTCAATTCTGGTGGAAAGAACCTTGTTGACGACCTGCAGATAGGGAATGATTGTATCTGTGTACTCACAGGTAAGAGGGATTTCAAAAAGATCGCGGCGGCGTTTCTCCAACTTGAAATCCTCAGGAATCGAATTTTGCTTCGTGATGTACTCATCGGTTATTCGCATGAGGTCCAGGAAATAAGCCGCCGGACTGAATATGGAGCTGCAATGATTGCATTCGCAGTAATCCAGACTTCCGAACAAATCCTGATAGCTTGGCATGTTCTGGAAGAATGCGACAAGGGAAGGGTCAATGTTGTTGAAAAGTGTTCCACGATAGTGATGAGACGCAACCATGTCTTTCACATTGCCCCATAAATGTCTGACCCGAAGCTTGATTTGCTCCGCGCGCCGATAAACCGCTCTCGCTTCTGACTCGCCACCCGCGAACAGATGCCCGTATTCTTTTAGGAATCTATGTTGGGGGATTCCGGCAATTTTATGGGCCGAATCCAGTCCGTTAGCGACCAGACGGTCTGCCAGATTCAGATCAGGATGAATTCGCAGAATCCTTTGATAGGACTTCAACAGCCCGGTCTGGTCCAGTTCCAGGCCCTTCTTCTCCAAATCCGACAGCACCGTTTTGTCGTGCAAATTCAGATTTTGTAGATCGAGACCAGCTTTGGATTTCAGAAATGCATGCAGTCGCTTCTTGTTTTTTTGCGTTGTCATAAAAACCTCTTTTTCAAGGAATTTCTTCTAAGTGGGTGAAGTTAAAGGAGCATGGGACTTACATTCCGCAGAGTTTGAGTGCCGAGCCGGCTCTGCGGGCTACACCGATGATGAAACTCGTTTATTCGGTTGAGATCAATCGATTGTTTCGATACGAATCAGTCTTTAAACTTGATCAAGTAGACGACATAAGCGTTGAGCGGACGCGACTCCTTATCTCCGCCAATGTCCTTAATGGAATGCGGATGCTGGCCGCCTGCGTGAGTTGAAGCTGTACCGTTCCATTGCGCCATCGAGCTGCCGGCGATGGCATACCAATCGTTGTCATTCGGCACGTGATCAACGGAATGAAGGTGTTCTCCATCGGTGGTCGTTGTAAAAGGAATTATCGGAGCGGCCAGAGCCTGCGGCTGAATAGAGCCAATAGCGTCTCCGATAGAACCTCCCGGATTAGGCGCAACTCGAGACGCGGCATCAGGATCTCTGTTTGTCCCGTCGGACATGCCGCGCAGGAATCGCCCACGGTAGTCCGGTAGATTGAAGGTCGTTTCACCGTCACCCTGGCCGTGAAGAATTTTGATTACAGCGAACAGATCGTTGTAATCCGTCCTCGAAATCGCATTGCCATCACAATACAGCCATCCAGCCGCATGCCATGCATCTTGATCCATCTTTCCGCCATAAGCGACAACCGTTCCGATCGGATATCTTCCAATCGGGACAAGCGGTTTTCCCACGAATTGTTTCTTCATAATTCCCTTCCCGGATTCAAAGAATCACTTCACTTATATTTGATGATGAAATTTACATAGGCGTTGATTGGACGAGTTTCCGCGTCTCCACCGCCCAGAGTAGTGTGAGTATGAGCGCCTGCTTCACTCGAATCCACGCTCCCGGAATTCCATACGGACATGCTGCTTCCCGCAATTTTGTATCCGGAATTGTTTGTAGGGACGTGCTCAATCGAATGTGCGTGTTCGCCGGCAGAGCCCAATTGAAGCGCGTTGGAAGGCTTGCCGCTCGCATCATCCTGCACCGAGCCAACGCTGTCACCCGGCATGCCCCCGACATTCGCCGCGGCCCGCGTACCAGAGTCAGGGTCTCTTCCAGCGCCACCGTCCAGGCCTCTTTGAAAACGACCTCTGTAGTCGGGAAGATCAAAAGTGTTTTCGCCGTCCCCCTCCCCGTGCAGCGTGCCAATTGCCTGAAACAGCTCAACGTATTCTGTGCGCGAAACGCTGCGCCCATCGCAGTAGAGC
>JBKKAT010000274.1:0-6918 GCA_046714535.1 Acidobacteriota bacterium
GGTCAATTTCAGTGAAATCAAGCAAATCGAAGTGATTCGCGGACCGGCTTCGGCCGTGTGGGGAGCAAACGCCCAAACGGGCGTGGTAAATATCATCACGAAAACACCTCGCGAAACGCCGGGTGTCCAGATTCTGGTCAGCGGTGGCGCTTTCGATCGCGATGTGGATGGAGGCCAGCAGTTGGACACCGGGACTTCGTTTGGAACCAACGTCCGGTTCGCTCAAGCGGTCGATGACACATGGTCCTATAAGATTTCCGCAGGCTATTACACTCAGGATGCTTTAGCTCGTCCTGCCGGAAGAGTTCCTGTCTGTCTGCCCAATGTAGAAGCGGACGGATGTCCCGGCATCAATGCGCTAACGGGCGGCGCTTCTTTTTTGGATCCGCGCTTTACATATGAAAATCGCGGTACCAGTCAGCCAAAATTTGATTTCCGATTGGATCAAGAACTCGATGAAGACGCCCGCCTAACTTATGCCCTGGGATACGCGGGAACAGAGGGAATCGTGCACACAGGCATCGGACCCTTTGACATTGAGAGCGGCTCTTACGTGTTTTACGGCAAAGTCAACTACAACCGCGGCGATTTCAAACTGAACTTCTTCACAAACATTCTGGATGCAGATTCGGCTAACTTGTTAACGCGTGGAGCAAATGGCCAGTTCCTGTCGTTCACATTCAAAACACAAACATACGACCTGGAAGCGGCGCATTCGATGTTGATTCGCGATCAACATATTTTGAGTTTCGGTGGAAATTACAGACGAAATAGTTTTGAGCTAGAACTTGCTCCAGAAGCAGAAGACCGGAATGAAGCCGGCGGTTACATCCAGGATGAATTCTTCACCGATAAGTTTCGCCTGGTTCTTGGCGCAAGGCTCGATAAGTTCAGCGTGATTGACGATCCGGTATTTTCACCCAGGATCACTTTCATGTTCAAACCATCTCCGTCCCAGGCTATCCGAGCATCTTTTAACCGGGCATTTCGTTCTCCTTCCACGATCAATAACTTCCTGGATACGGCAATCATTTTTGGCGCCGTGAACCTTACTCCATTCGGCATTCCGGTTGCCCAATTCCCGATCATTGTTCCTGCTGCTGGGAATCCTGATTTGCAGGAAGAATCGCTGACAGCTTATGAGATTGGCTATACAGGTGAGTTCGGCGGCCGCACATCGGTCAGCGCAAGCTTCTACATCAATGACTCGGATGACAACATTAATTTTGTGCCCACCGGTGTTTATTCTTCGGCGAACTTGCCTCCGCTCTGGGCAGCCAACGGATTACCTGCGTTTCTTTTTGATATCGTTTCAGCATCGCAAGGCGGCCCATTCCCATCCGGTTTCACTTATCTGAATATTGGACCGCTTCGCCAGCACGGAGTAGAACTGGGTGTGGACAGCATCATCAATAACAACATTTCCGTCTTTACGAACTACTCATGGCAAGGAGATCCCGAAATTCTGGATCCGGACTCGGATGAACTGCGATACCCGGAATCAGAATTGATCTTCCCGCCAAAACACCGTTTTAATGCAGGACTGAATTACAACAGCGGGCGTTATATTGCCAGTGGTTCGTTGAATTACACGAGTGAAGCATTCTGGACGGATGTTTTGTCGTCTCCATTCCACGGCCCGACGGAAGCATTCACAACCGTCAGCGGTGCGTTCGGTGTTCGCTGGATGGACGGGCACATCACAACCACATTGAAGGTCAACAACATCTTTGATGAGGAAGTCCACCAACACATATTCGGAGACATCATCCAGCGTTCCTGGTTCGTCGAAGCGCTCTTTAACTTCTAGTATTTGTATCTGTGGAGGGCGGGCCTCCGTGCCCGCCTTAACTCATGGCTTCCAAAATATGGATTGGAACATCCGGGTTTTCTTACCCGGAATGGAAAGGATCGTTCTATCCGGAAGATCTCTCTTCGAAGAAATATCTTTCCTTTTACGCGAATCAGTTCTCCACAACGGAAATCAACAACAGCTTTTACAGAACGCCCACCACAAAAACGATCGAAGGTTGGTATAACGAAGTTCCAGCCGGTTTTTCTTTCACGCTAAAACTGAATCAGAGAATCACGCACATGAAGAAACTGCAGAATGTAAACGAAGAAATGGACTTCTTTCTGGATGTTGCCTCTCATCTGAATGAAAAACTGGGAACAATTTTGGTACAGCTTCCGCCTTACTTCCGCAAGAACGTGGCAGTACTGGAGGAGTTTGCAGCGGCTTATGCGCGGAAGGCTCGCCTGGCTTTTGAATTTCGTCACGTCTCCTGGATGGATCCCGAAGTGTACACAATTCTGCGGAATCACAATTGTGCCTGGGGAGTTGTAGAGGCGGAAGAGCAGGAGGCAATCCGGGAGATTACTGCGGACTTCGTCTATATGCGTTTGCGCAAAGGAGACTATTCCAAAGAGGAATTGCAGGCCTGGGGGAATTGGATCAAAGCTCAATCTGTGGAGGTCTATTGCTACCTGAAACACGATGAAAAGGCTCCGGTTCTTGCAAAACAGTTGATTGAGACAATATTTAATAAGTGCCATAGTAATGAGCAATGAGTCATGAGCCTGTTTGGGGTCTCATTGCTCATTACTCATTGCTTTGGCACTAGGAGTAAAAAATGGGATTTTGGGATCTGATTGCAGCTTTGGTCATTGGGTTGCTTGTTGGTTTGGTTGCGCGATTTCTTCTTCCTGGAAGAGATCCGATGGGATGTTTGATGACTTCGGTGATAGGAGTCGCAGGTGGATTTGTTGGTGGTCTGGTTAGCCGTGCAATCTGGGGCGCTCCCGCTCCGGGGAAATATGCACATCCCGGTTTTCTCGTATCTTTGGCCGGCGCGATCGTGCTGCTACTCCTCTTCCGAGTCTTCCGCCGATAAGAATTTAACACAGAGAAACAGAGGCACAGAGAAAAGCTCATTTGAGCTTACTCTGTGACTCCGCGTGTCTCTGTGTTAAATCATTCAGCTTTCTGGGGCACCCATACCAGGGCGACATTGCGCACGGAAATGTTAGTTTTCTTGGGCCGGATTTCGACAGTTTGAAGAGCTTCGCTTTGTGGATTGATCCGCGTTTCCAATTCCGCTATTTCCATTTTTAACTGTTCTTCCAGTCCGATAAGCTGTTTCTGCAAGACTTCGACCGACTCTTCAGCTCTATCGATATCCTGCGATTCTTTCATCGAACGGCCCATGCCCCGAGCGGCAGTGGTGGCCCTTCCTAACGTGGAAGTACTCAGTTTCTTTCGCCCAAACAGAGCGCCGAGGACTGTGGTTCCAAAGGAAATTGCTGTTTGAACCTTTTGCTGTGATGCTTGCTGCTTTTCCCGTTCCACCGATTGTTCTGCGCGACGAATCCTATCCTGCAGCGAACGAATTCGGACCGAATACTTCTGCCGGAGCTTATCGATTTGCCGGTCTCTCTCTTCATGGGCAGCATGTTGCAAACGGATTCGAAAATCTTTTTCCGTTTCAGAAGGTTTGGAAATTTGTCCCAGCAGATTGCTCTTGAACAATTTCAATGTCTGAGTGCGAAATAACCAATCCGTGAACATACGCGTCCATACTGCATAGCTTTTTGCAGACGCTGCCTCCGGTGGAAGCTCACCATAGGTGGCATCGAGCGCAGGAAATTTCTCGAGATCCGTTTCTTTTTGCTCCTGTGCATGGTCCCAATCAGAATCGAAATCCTTGACCAGAGAAATATCCTGTTCCATTGCGACGCCGACTTTTGCATCCGCATAGTAAATCTTTGCGCTGCCCCAAAGCTTTGGAACATACACGGTATTCGTCTCCGGCGCGGGTAAGAAATACTGCGGGACCTCAGGCGGAAGCACAGGTCGTTCCCCTCCGGTAACATCCGTAGCGCTGCCAGTCTTCGTTTTTGCTGGCGGTTCCGCAACTTGTGCATGCACAGGCTTTTTCAGCTTTTGAATTTGCGCGCGTGTGAGAGGACCCGCCAGATAAGACAGAGCCCAGCGCGATTCGAATAAAACCGGTTCCTGTTCGTGAACGTTGTTCATCAAGAAAATTCTGGAGGAAAGGCCGGCAAGAATCTGTTCCATCCTTTCCCGGTCAAACAACGGACCGCCCGCAGCAACTCCTTCGAGACCTTCCAGTAACCTGTCCTTATCCCGCTCTGTTTGCAGTCGCCCGATAAACCAGGTTCCCGCATTGGCCAAACCTTTGTAGTCAAGATCCACGGGATTCTGAGTCGCCAGCACAACTCCCAGACCGAAGGCCCGTGCTTGCTTCAGCAGAGTGAGAAGCGGAAGCTTGGAGGGAGGATTCGCCACCGGTGGAAAATAACCAAAAATCTCATCCATGTAGAGAATGGCTCGAAGACTGCTCGTTCCGGGCTGAGTGCGGACCCAACCAAGCACTTGCGTCAGTAAAAGAGTGACGAAGAACATCCGTTCGCTATCGTTTAAGTGAGCTACAGAAAAAATCGAGACGCGTGGTTTTCCACCTGAAGTGTAAAGCAAACTTCCAACATCCAGTGGTTCCCCTTGAAACCAAACATCAAAACCGGGCGCCGCAAGCAAATGATTGATCGACATGGCAAATGTAAATCGCTCTTTTGCCGGGAAAAAAGATTCGAGATCGATGACTCCGATTTTGTTCACAGGGGGTGTCTGGATTTGCTGGATGATTGCCGGAAGGTCCAGGTCTCCTTGTCTCCAGCCAAGATTGAAGATGGTCGAAAGCAAAATATGCTCGCGACTCGTGAGTGGATTTGCATCCATTCCAAGCAAACCCAGTAAGCTTGTCGCAGTGATTGCGATTTTTTCCCGTAGAAGCTCGGAATCTTCCAGAATTTCACGTGCAGGAGCCGCAAAAGATTTCAGAATCGAAACGGGAGTTCCCGCGGTACTTCCAGGCGTGTAGATCGCAAAATCGGCAGACTCCTTCAACTTTCGGATTCGCTCAACATCCTGATCCCATTCCGCCAGACCTGTTCTCCACAGTTCAGCCTTCTTTGCTGCCAAATCTTCAGGAGACATTCCCTTCTGCGTCGCTTCTTCTTCATTCACCCACGGCAGAAACTCTTCAGCCTTCAATTCGGGGAATGTTAACAGCAAGTTCGCAAGGTCCCCTTTCGGATCTATTACAATAGAAGGAATATTATCGATCGCAGCTTCTTCCAGTAAACAGATGCAAAGCCCTGTCTTTCCACTTCCTGTCATCCCGACGCAGACCGCATGAGTTACCAGGTCTTTGGAATCATACAGAACAGGTTTCTCCGTTCGCGTTCGGGTTTCGAGATCGTACACGCGGCCGAGATAAAAAACACCTAACTTTTCATAATCTTGCATATCTTTTTTTAACAGAAGATAACAAAGAAAGCGAAGGATTTTTTATTCTTTGTTCCCTTTGTTATCTTTTGTTAAAAAATCTGTGTTTATCTATGTCCATCTGTGGTTATTATAAATCTATGAATCGGATACCTGTTGGGATATTAGGCGCAACCGGAAGTGTTGGCCAGAAATTTGTGGATTTGTTGCAAAATCATCCATGGTTTGAGATTGCGGCGCTGGCTGCTTCGGAACGCTCCGCCGGCAAGCGATACGGAGATTCGGTTAACTGGATTCAGCAAACGTCCCTATCCTCGAACATTGCGAGCATGAAAATCCAGCATTGTGAGCCGGATCTTTCCTGTCGCATTGTGTTTTCCGGACTGGATTCAAGCGTCGCAGGAGAAGTGGAAACAAATTTTGCGAATGCAGGTTACTTTGTTTTTTCCAATTCCAAAAATCACCGCATGGATGCAGACGTTCCTTTGCTTGTTTCAGAAATCAACAGCGATCATCTGCAGCTCCTGGAAAGCCAATCCTACAAAGGAGCAATCCTCACCAATCCAAATTGCTCTGCTACCGGCCTTGTGATGGCGCTGAAACCTCTGCTGGATCGTTTTGGATTGGAAGCGGTTCATGTTGTTACGATGCAGGCACTGTCCGGGGCAGGGTTTCCCGGTGTTTCCAGTTTATCCATTCTCGATAACGTAATCCCCTTTATTTCCGGGGAAGAGGAAAAAATTGAAATAGAACCATTGAAGATTTTAGGAAAACATGAAAATGGATCCATCCATAATCTGAATCTGAAGATCAGCGCGCAATGCAACCGGGTGTCCGTCTTTGACGGACATACGGAATGCGTGTCCGTAAAACTCTCGCGTACTGCTTCTGAAGAGGAAATCATTCGAGAGTGGAATGAATTTTCCGGCGAACCTCAGAAACTAAAACTACCTTCTGCGCCTGAAAGACCCATTCATTACCTTGATGCAAAAGATGCGCCCCAGGCCCGTTTGCATCGTAACGTTGAAAAGGGAATGGCTGTGACAATCGGCCGGTTGCGCCCCTGCAGTTTGTTCGACTACAAGTTCGTGCTTTTGAGTCACAACACGATTCGCGGCGCCGCTGGTGGAGCAATCTTGAATGCTGAGTTGATCGTGAAGAAAAGACTCTTTTCGCATGACCTCGACATTTGACGTCGCCATTCTTGGCACCGGCACGATGGGAAGCGCTGCCGCCTACTTTCTTGCAAAAGCCGGCTGGAAAGTGATCGCGTTTGAACGCTTCCGGGTTGTGCATGAGATGGGTAGTCACAGCGGAGCCACGCGAATCATTCGTCATGCCTATCACGAATCACCTGATTACGTGCCGCTCGTTTTACGCTCCGATGAACTCTGGCGTGAGCTGGAAACAATCACGGCGAAACGATTGTTGATACGAACCGGTGGATTGGATCTCGGTCCAATAGAAGGCACGGTGGTGGATCAAGCACTGCTCGCCTGCCGCACACACTCACTCCCCCATGACCATCTGAACGCGAAAGAGATTATGCACCGTTGGCCGCAGTTCAATATTCCGGAAAACTGGCATGCCTGTTTCGATCCCAATATGGG
>JBKKAT010000275.1:0-5793 GCA_046714535.1 Acidobacteriota bacterium
GCTCTTAACACAGAGGCACAGAGGCACAGAGATTAGAAGTTTTTTTTCTCTCTCTGCGTCTCTGTGCCTCTGTTCCTCTGTGTTAAATTTCTTGCGTCTTTGCGCCCTGGCGTCTTTGCGTTTAAAATGATCTCTCTATGCATAATCCCCAGGTGCCGGAAACTCTAGAAGGATGGTCCGTCCTTCACCACATGTTCCGGTTGAACTGGACCGCACTAGACCAGCTTTCTGCTTCCGACCGGCAAGAACTGGCTGCAGAAACCACGGCATGCTTTGAAAATGTTCACGAAGGCGGAACAGCTTTTGTTCATATTCTCGGCCATAAAGCCGATTTAATGTTGATACACTTCAGAAGAACATTTGAAGATCTGAGTCAGGTGCAGCTGCAACTTCAGCAAACCCGCTTCCATCATTTCCTGGAAATGACCACGTCTTATGTTTCGATTGTGGAACTGGGGATGTACGACATGACATCCAAGATTCATCAACAGCTAGCGGTTCGGTCGTTAAAGCCGGGAAGTGATGAATTTGAACGTGCATTTGATGAAGAAATGGAGCAGCAAAAAAGCCGTGTAACCGGTCGCCTTTTTCCCGAAATTCCTTCTCGTCGTTATGTTTGTTTTTATCCGATGAACAAACGCCGCGGTGAACACAAAAATTGGTATCGTGAAGAGTTTCAGCGACGCGGTGAAATGATGTTGGACCATGGCATGATAGGGCGTCACTATACCGGCAAGGTTACCCAGATCATTTCCGGCTCGATCGGCTTCGACGACTGGGAATGGGGCGTGGATCTCTTTGCCGATGATCCACTCGTTTTCAAGAAACTTATCTACGAAATGCGATTTGATGAAGCGAGCGCTGTATATGCGGAGTTCGGACCGTTCTACATAGGTCTGCAGTTCCAATACCAAAATTTTTCGGCGCTGCTTGATGGCCGGACTCCTTCTCTCCTGGCGATATGAAACCGCCCATAACAGACTCGGCGTTTTACGGAATCAGTTTTAATACAAAAGATCGGTCCACCCGGAAGTTCTCTTCCAGCGATCTGCAGCACGAACTGAATGATCCCGATGTCTTTTCCTGGATAGATATTCAAGCGCCCGATATTTCCAGCCTGAATGACGTTTTACAAATCTTGAAGATGGATCTGGTTCTCGTTGGTCACTTTGACAAACCGGAAATCTTGCCTCGAATTGTTGAACGCCCGGATTGCCTCGCTTTTTATCTTTACGAAGTATTTGAGCCGGAACGACATCTGGATACTACCCATGGATTGTCCGAAATTGATGTCGGACGCATCATCATGGTCCTCGCATCGGATTACATCATTACCTATCACCGAAGAGTCCTGGATGTTGTCGAATACGTGAAACAGAATTGTCTGGAGAGCTTTCGAATTGCAGGAAAAACTCCCGGTTTCATATCATTCCTTTTTATGCAGCAATGCCTCTATGATTACGCCCATCTGAATCTTGCAAACGACAACTACCTGGATTCGCTCGAAGCAGGCGTATTAACAGGTCATGAGGAGCTTTCTGAAAGGATTTCCACAGCCGGGCTGAACATACTCACTTTGAAAAAAATCACGGCAAGTCTCCACATCGTGCTGATGTTGCTTGTCACAAAAAAGAGCATTTTTATCAGCGATGAAGGGCGCGAATCCTTTCGGGAGATGTTGCAGAACACGACCGCCATTCGCGCGGCGATCGATTCTTCCCGCGACTTACTGGATGGAATTCTTCATAGCATTCAAGCATCTGCTGCAACCAGGACCAGCGATATTGCGCGAGTCCTGACCGTCGTTTCCGCCATCATCCTACCACTGAGTTTGGTTGCCGGGATTTACGGTATGAACTTCGAAAACATGCCGGAGCTCAAGCATGGAGCCGGTTATTTTCTCGTTCTGGCTTTCATGGGCTTACTGTCGATCTTTTTATTGCTTCTCTTCCTTCGCCTCGGCTGGATCGGCAAAAAGAAAAAAAAGAAATAAGGGAGCGCCGGCTTTACCCGGCTTTATTTAGCTGGCTCCGTTGCCAACACTCCTCGAACGAACTTCCTCGGACGTCAATCCAAATAAGGGAGGAGTGGGGAAATCAAGCAATGCCAGGTACAAATAGATTTGCCCCCGGTGATGAATCTCGTGTTCCACCATAGCACGGAGCCATTTCCAAACAGTGATCGAAGTCCCATCAGGATTCGTGCATTTCTTTTGCAGATCTTCGTCGGAGAGCGATGCGAAAATTTCCATCGACTCCTTGTGTGTACTCTCAAGCAATTCAACAACAGCTTTGTAGCCTTTTGCCAGTTCCACTCCATGACCGGGGTATCTGCTCGGTCTGTCTTTGACATTTTCGGCATACAAATAGCGTTCGATTGTTGCGATATGGCGAATGAGATCGCCGATTGTAAATTTTCCGGGCCGGGGAGTCCATTCAATTTGTTCGGGTGGAACGCAGCGAATCACTCGTAAGGTTCGCTGCCGGATCTTCTCGTAATAGTCAAGAAAGGAGGGAACTGTAAGTATTTCCATTTTTAAAAAGAATCCAATGAGAATTCAATACTCTTTATATATCCAATTTCTTTTTTGCGGTGATTTTTCAAAGGTGTTTGAACGTAATACGAAAGATTTTGTAACTGCTGTTCGTTTAAAACACCGAGGTTCTTAAGCAAAGAAGTGACAACGGGGTAGAGCGCGCGAAAATTGCCATCAGCGATCTTGACAGCCAAACCCATAGCCGGACGATCCTGTTTCGGGGGAATTCCGACGCAATGAATTCCTTCTCCTCCGACTTTTGCAACAACATCGCTGTTCAACATTAGATCGGTATCAAACCGGTTCAGGCCACCGATCATATACGGATCCGCGCGCATGATGGAAAAACTCCGTTTCAAGAGTTCCTGTCTGCCTGCAGCGAGTTGAGCGAAGATTTTTGCCATACCGATCACTTCTAGAAAGAAAACAGGGGCGCTACAACCGTCCGTCCCGCGAAAAATCTCTTTCGAGCCGGAGAATTCTTCCATGAAATGAAGAATTTCCAACTGCAAGGGATGATCAAAATCCAGATAGTTTCTGACTTCATAATTCTTTTTCACGCAAGCTGCGAGCATGCCGGCATGTTTTCCTGAACAGTTATTGTGCAAGGCAGTAAAGGCTTCCCCTTTCCGGATCAGTTCTTCGGCGGAAGGGGCGTGGCTCGGCGCATGATCGCCGCATTGCAAATGAGATGGATTGAGCCCGATTTTACTCAGGATTCCCTGCACCGCTTCCACATGAACCGGTTCCCCATTATGGGAGGCGCAAATAACGGCACATTCGCGCGACGTGAATCCAAAATACTCCAGGCCTCCTGCTGCGATCAGTGGAAGAGCCTGAATCGGTTTTGCCGCGGATCGAATGAACGTCTTTTCCCATATATTGCCGCGTGAAGAAAGGACCCGCCCCTCCTCATCCACGAGAGCAAACATTCCCCAATGCATGCTTTCCAGTTGTAGCTCGCTCAATTGGCCATCAATATTCTTGCCGCGGTAAACTTCGACCAAAGGCTCGTAATTCATTTCGTCCTGTTCCTTTTACTATATTTGATAAATTCACGATTGCATCCCACAGGAACCAGGCATATATGTGTACAACATAAAGGTGAAAATATGCGTTGGACAGACTTACGTAGAAGTACAAATGTAGAAGATAGGCGTGCAGGTGGAGTTGGGCTGCCGATCGGCGGTTTTAAGCTGGGTGGATGCGGTCTGGTTCTCCTGGTGATCGTTAGCTTTTTTCTTGGCATCAACCCGCTCGAGTTTCTGGGTGTGCTTACACAGAATCAGCCCACGACTCAGCAACCGGGGCCCGGAACACCGCCACCCGCCAATGATCCTGCTGCGGACTTTGTTACTGCTGTGGTGGGTGACACTGAAGATACGTGGAACCAGCTGTTTCAGAAAATGGGAGGCCAGTACCAGCCCCCCAAGCTCGTTTTATTCCGTGAGGCTGTACAGTCGGCGTGCGGTTTTGCCAGCGCTGCGGTGGGCCCATTCTATTGCCCTGCGGATTACAAGGTTTACCTGGATCTGGGATTTTTCGATGAGCTCAGCCGCCGTTTTGGAGCACCGGGAGATTTTGCGCGCGCGTACGTAATTGCGCATGAAATCGGCCACCATGTACAGAACCTCACGGGAGTTTCCGAAAAAGTTCAACAACGAAGGGGTCAGGTAGACCAGCAATCGGCAAATGCCCTGTCCGTGCGACAGGAACTTCAAGCCGATTGTTTTGCGGGTGTTTGGGGATACTACGCAAAGCAAAAAAATGTTGTAGAACCCGGTGATGTAGAGGCAGCTCTGAATGCTGCTGCTCAAATTGGTGATGACCGTTTACAAAGGGAAACCAAGGGTTACGTATCACCTGAATCTTTTACGCATGGAAGTTCTGAGCAACGCGCGCGATGGTTTCGCACAGGAATGGACAGCGGCGATGTAAATCGCTGTGATACATTTAACGTACGAAACCTCTGATGGCGATACGATTACTGGTAACCGGCGGAACTTTCGATAAAGAATATAACGAGCTGAACGGCACACTTTTCTTCAAAGACACTCATTTGCCGGAAATGCTAAAGCTTGGTCGCTGCAAACTGGAAGTCGATATCCGTACGTTGATGCTTGTCGATAGTCTCGAAATGAACGACCAGGACAGGCAACTGATCGTGGATCACTGTTCCAAACTCAAAGAAGAACGAATCCTGATCACTCATGGCACTGATACCATGGATTTAACAGCGCGCGAACTGGGGCAGGCGAACCTTGCCAAGACAATCGTCTTGACCGGAGCCATGATCCCGTACAAATTTGGAAGCTCGGATGGACTCTTTAACCTGGGCAGCGCGCTGGCATTTGTTCAAGCTCTCCCGCATGGCGTTTACATCGCAATGAATGGCCGTTATTTCTTGTGGAACAACGTCAGAAAGAACCGCAGCACCGGCGAATTCGAAGAACTTAACACAGAGACACAGAGACACAGAGAATCGTAAACTATTTTTTTCTCTGTGACTCTGTGACTCTGTGTAAATATGGTAAGCTTTGCCGTATGGGGTTCCATGGTAAAGAGCCCACTTTACCAATTTGACTGATAACATTAAAATTCAAAGTTAAATTTGGGCGCGATTTGAGGTCTGGAGATGAATAAAAAGGCAAAGACTGCCGCTTTGACGGCAGTAGAAATGGGTGCGCGACAACGAGAGATATCCGTATCCGAATTCTTTACCAAAAACCGGCATCTGCTCGGTTTTGATAATCCCCGCAAGGCGTTGTTGACCTGCGTAAAAGAAGCTGTTGACAATGCCATGGATGCTTGCGAAGAAGCAGGCATTTTGCCGGAAATCATTGTGAAAGTTGAAATCGTGGCCACAGGGGAGACGATTCCGCTTCCTTCGCAGGCGACGCGTTTTCGGATTACGATCACAGACAATGGACCCGGAATTGTTCGCGAACAGATTCCGAGAATTTTTGCCAAGCTTCTCTATGGATCTAAATTTCACCGGCTGCGAATGAGTCGCGGCCAACAGGGTATCGGAATTTCGGCCGCTGGAATGTATGGACAACTAACGACGGGGAAGCCGGTGCGGATCATTTCCAGAATCAGTGACCGTAAACCGGCCAACTATTTCGAGATCCAGATCGATACGAAGAAAAATGAGCCAATCATCGTTAAGAAAACGGAAATTGAATGGGAACATGCGCGCGGAACTTCTGTAAGCATTTAATTAGAAGGAAAGTATCAGAAAGGGCGCAGTTCGGTGG
>JBKKAT010000276.1:0-4409 GCA_046714535.1 Acidobacteriota bacterium
TTCGAACCCGATTACGATCAATACGAGCCAACGATCCGATAAAATGCGTCGATGCGTCGCGCGTTCAGCGTCTCCGTGTTGCAAGACTCGAAGACGTCAGACGCGCTGACGCAGATGCCCGCAGTGCGTTCCCCACGCTACACAGTTGCTTAAACATCAACTACGGTTCCCGTTATCGTCACGCCTATCGAGGATCATCCGGATGGCACAAACGTTGCTATTCGCGTCATGAGAAGGGCGAAGGGGGTTCGCAAAGAATGTTTAAGCACAATCAGATCTTTGGGCAGGATACTGCAAGGCTCATTCAAAAAGAAAAACAGTTGCGTGATTATCATATCCGGAACTGGCTCAAGATGAATCGAACCAACAAGGAGTTGTTGGAGCTTTGCATGAATCATTTCTATTCAGACCATCCAAAATTGTTGGGATGGAGTCTGGACATCATTGATGGCGATCCAAAAGGACTCGTGCTGGCCGCCATCATTCGAGAAGGAAGCGCTAATGCAGCGAAAGCAGAAGTTGTTTACGAACAACTGCAAAACGCGATTGCTTTGTCGCGGAACCTTGTTGAGGAAGTTACTCGAAATCCGGAACAGTCTACCGATGAGTCGAAGCGCGCTTTGCAGGATCGAGTTGCAAGAGCCGGTGTGTTTCCTTTGGGGTATTCAACAGCGCCAGCATCTCATATTCTCATCGTGAATCGTCCAACCATTATTTCTATCTGTGCCATTCTCCTATTTTTTTCGGCCGCGCTGACAACTTTATTCATAGTTGCCGATATGCCCGGGGCCGACCGGATTGAGAAGATTGTTGGAATGGCCGGCGTGTATTTCAGTATCGCTTTCAGCGTAATTTGCGGCTGGGGCTACTGGAATATGAAAAAATGGGGAGTATTGCTGTACGCGATCGAACCGGTTGCGCGGTTTTTTCTGGGAATGCCGAATTCACTTGTTGCCATTCCACTCATGATTGTGGCGTTCGGGTTGATGCACATAAAGGATATGACCTGGAAGTAGAATTAAACTTCCAGATGGATCTGATTCGGTTCGATGAGAATTGTCGCTCCTGCGTTTTGAGCGGCTTCTTCAAGCGCCTTACGAAAGATGTTTTTTACGTCCGGACCATTTTCAATCCGGCGCATGATGGCTTCCCCTTGTTTGTCACCAATCGTTAGAGTGATTTTAAGTCCGCGGCGTTTAGCCAGCATTTTGCGGCCATCGGTGAGGGTGAGCTTGAAATTCTTTAGGATCTGATCAGCATAGTTGATGCCGACACCAGAACCGTCCGGCTTGGCTTCCGGCAAATGGGCATCTGCTTGCGTTTCGTCTACTGGAATTGTGACTCTCATGATTCTATGCTCTGCTTTTGATTGGACCACAGTCGATCGAGGGTTTGCCGGAAAAGCATGATGTGATCCGGAGTACTTCCACAGCATCCACCCACGATGCGCGCGCCGGCATCCAGAAGAGCGGGAAGTCCCTGCACCATTTCTTCAGGTGTTTCTTTATAGATCACTTTCATTTTTTCCAGTACAGGTTGTCCTGCATTGGGTTGCGCCATTGTTGGCAGACCGCTGATGGAACGGTAACGCCGGACGATGCTTGCTGCAGTTTTCATATCGATTCCAGTTCCACAATTCAAAGCAAGAATATCGCATCCATGTTTTACCATGAATTCAGCGGCTTGTTCCGGGCTTACTCCCATCATGGTGCGAACATCATCCACATCCAGCATTTTGTCAAAAGCAACCGAACCAATGATGACGGGCGCGCCTGCTTCTTTGCAGGCTTCAATCGCAATTTCTAATTCTTCCAATGCAGTCTGTGTCTCAATGATAATGCCATCTGCGCCTGCTTCGATGAGGGCCCGGGCCTGTTCACGAAATGCAGATTGGACTTCGGCAGGAGCAATTTCTCCATATGGTTCCATCAGTCCGCCAAACGGACCGATGTCTCCCAACACAAAGCCTTGTCCCCGGAGTGCTTCCCGCGCGATGGCTACACCAGCACGATTAATATCCGCTGTGCGTTCCCCTTCGCCATGCCGGTTTAACATGATTCGGCTCGCGCCAAATGTATTGGTTAAAATACAATCGGATCCAGCGTCAGCATAACCACGTTGAATTGCCAGAATACGGTCCGGATGATCCAGATTCCACGCTTCACCGCAGTGACCTGAGGGAAGTCCTGCGATCTGCAGTTGTGTACCCATCGCGCCGTCACCCAGCAAAATTCGTGACTCCAAAGCTTTCAGTAGGGCAGAATCATTCATAAGGCAATGGATTAAGATATCACAACTATGCTCAGTTTAAAGTGTTGAAGGGGTTGAAGGTGTTTGTGCTAGGAGGTCTGAGCCAGGTTTAAATGTTTGGGGAACGTTCCCGCTTCGTATTCGCGGGTGACTGGCAATTGAACTATGAAGGTCGACCCTTCTCCTTTTCCAGAACTTTCGGCCTGGACTGTGCCGTTGTGCAACTCCACCAGGTTTCTTACGATCGCAAGCCCAAGTCCAAGTCCGCCATGCTTGCGTGTGGTTGTGGCATCGGCTTGCCTGAAACGATCAAAAACGTAAGGTAAAAAGTCGCTGCCGATACCTTCACCCGTATCGGTTACTCTGACGGTCATTTCCGATTCCGTGCAATGCAATCGAACATCGACTCTTCCACCAATCGGTGTGAACTTGATCGCATTGGAGAGAAGATTCCAAATGACCTGTTGCAGGCGATTGCCGTCACCGGATAGAGGCAATGTTTCGGAATCCACGGAGAAATGGATTGAAATATTTTTCGAATCGGCGGCAGGTCTCAACCCCTCGATTGCCGTTTCTATGACGGCAGCCATTTCCACATGCGTTACATTCAGGCGTAATTTTCCAGCGATGATCCGTGAGACATCGAGCAAATCTTCCACGAGGTGCCTTTGTGTTTGTACGCTCCGTTCAATCGCTTCGAGTGCACGGGAAACATTCTTTGGTTCCAGATTTGCCGATCTCAGCAGCCTGGTCCATCCATACAACGAAGTAAGCGGGGTGCGCAACTCATGCGAAACAGTCGCCAGGAATTCATCCTTTATCTGATTTGCGCTTTGAGCTTCCAGCCGGGCAATCTGTTCACGTTTCAGCAAATCTTCCCGCTCTTTTAATTGCACCTCAAGCTGATCTTTCAGACGCCGGTATCTTGTTTTCGACGCGCGAAGCCGTTTCTCTATTACCTTCCGTTCAGCAAGTTCACGCTCAAGGGACTCTGCTTTTTGTTGAAGAGCAGTGATTCCTTTTAACCGTTCCTGATGAGTCAAAAGAGAAGCGTAGCTTTCAGCCGGCACGATCACCGAATGATTTGTGCAAACGGCGTCGAGCGGTCCAATGAATTCCTTTCCACCGAAAGCTTGAATGGGATAACCGCAGCACAGTGTAAATCGATGACTGTTTCCTAATTCATTCCAGAGCTCTTCCAGGCGGATTGCCGCATTCAAATTTCCCTCAGCCCATAGCAACGCGACCATTTCGCCATAGATACGGATGCGCCTGTGTCCACCATTTCCTGCCCGTTTGAGGATTTGTCCGATAACGTCGCTGAACTGAATGGGATCGGGCCATCCATCAGACATGAAGCGGGATAAAGTTTCGGCCGCATCGAGCCGTATATAGCAATCCGAGGCCGATGCCTTCCTCAAGTCTTGTCCGCGCTGATGAAGCTTGTCTTCCAATCCGCTCAAATGCGCCGGCGTGGCAACTACAACGCAGGAACCACCGGAACTTAGGGTGGAATTCACATAATCACTCAATGAATTGAGGAGAAACTGGTCACTTTCGTAAAACTGCACCAGATGCCCGGATTCCTCCAGGTTGCTCCAGACAGGAGCGACGGGCAATTCTCGTAGAGTGTTGTTGCCCGCGGATGCGTGGTTCATGGACATAATGAGTGACGTCCTTAGACTAGGAGAAAACGAAAAACCTTTCAAGGCTTTAGCCTCGTGGATTCTATGAATTATGTGTCGCAAACGAGACGACATTCTCTTTATCGGGCGGGTAATCGCTGTTTAAGCTGATCCAGTTTTCTTGTTGCCTCCTGCCGTCGTCCGTCGTCGGCCTTAAGATATTTAAGGAATTGGGTGAGATTCCTGGCGGATTCTTCGTATCGTCCCAACCGGTAATAGCAATTTGCCAGATTGTAGTAAGCTCCAGCCAAATCCGGTTGTAGCATCACTGCGCGCTCGTAAAAAGTAATCGCGTGCTCACAATCCCCTCTCTTGAAATAATTCGTAGCAAGGTTGTAGTTAACGGTATATGAGTCGGGGGAGTCGAGGTACGCCTTGGTCCAGAGGGTAGAATCATCCTTCCAAAGCGCGGAACGCGAGAAAGTCATGATCGCGAAAACCACACACAAGACGATTAGCAGAATGCGTATCGTT
>JBKKAT010000277.1:0-6846 GCA_046714535.1 Acidobacteriota bacterium
TAGCGGATTTGCAGACTCAGGGCAGGCATCCCAAGCTGGGTTCCATAAAGGACCGAAAAAGTGTACGGGAATATCGAATGCGCGCTGTGTTTGAAAACACAAAGCGCTGCCACCGCAAGAGCTGCCACTGTGGCTTCCCAAGTTCCCATCAATTGTTTCCCAAGATGATATGTGAATAAAACGACTAAGAAGGAACAAAGGATTCCTGCGCCGTATAACACATTTAGATGAACACCAAATATTCTGAATAACAAGGCGTTTAGATAAGGTCCAAGCGGTCCGTAGAGAAAATAGACCTCACTGTACAGTGATTCTCCGTTCAGCAGCCGCAAAGGGACGTTCATTGCCGCGCCGCTATCGATCAGTGCTGAAGCCCATTTCTGCCAGGATACGGCGCACATCAATCCGAAAACAAACACGATCAATGCCAGTGCCGCCGGATCGCTTTGGTGGCGATCCCCTTTGTTACACACTTATTTCGGCAACATCTTCCATCATTTGTTCTGCAATGGTGAATACGGTTTCGGGAGTGATGGATTGCAGACAAAGATTATCGGTGCACGGACTTTGCCGGTGATTGTAGACGGACACACACGGCGAGCACGCGTAGTCTTCGGTGAGAATTCTTACGCGCGAGTTCAAGGGAGAAAAAAGGGTGGGAGTTTCCGGTCCGAAAAAAATCAAAATAGGAACTTTGCTCAGACAAGCAATGTGGGCAGGCCCGCAGTCGCTGGTAATCAGAAGACGGCTGATGTTAAAAAGGATCACCAGCTCCCGCAGAGTTGTTGCACCCGTGAGATCGATCACCCGATCGTTTGCTGCCATCTGAATAACAGCTTGCGCATCAGGCTTTTCCGAAGCAACACCGATACACGCAATATACAGGTCCGGGTCCTGCAGAAGAAGGCGAGCCAACTTTCCGTAGTAATCGAGTGGCCACTTGCGTAAGGGGAGAAGCGCGCTGGCGTTCGGATTGAAAACAATCAGCTTGCAACGCGGACCGATTGCATTGTGGAATCGTTTTAACTTTGCCCACAAAGCATACTCTTCCGTAGCGGAGCGAATCTCCGGCAGCTCAATGGATTCATTTTTCAGCGTCTTTTTCAAAAATGGCTGATCTGCATTCGAAGACCATAGCGCGTGACTGAGCGCCAGGAAATTGTAAACCATGTGACGGTTCTGGCTGTACAGAACGCGATGTGTCACCAGGTTTCCCCGATACAATCCTTCCATCTCAAACCTGTGATACCCGATCCTTCGCGACGCACCGCTGAGAAAGCTCATAATATTGCTGAAGCGCGAAAACAATTCATAGTCAATGACCGTATCGATTTTTTCCTTTCGCATTCGAATCAGCGCATGAAACGTGTCCTTCAGAAAAAGAAAAACTGATTTCTTGCGCAATGTCAGGATGTGCGATTCCGGCATCAACTGCAGGAGTGAAACGACTTCCTTGTTCTCCCAAAAAACCAGAAAAAAATATTCGGCGTCAGGATACTTTTCCTGAACCTTTCGAAAAGCAGGATACGCAACAACCGTGCTCCCCAGCTCAGAAATCAACAGAAAAAGGATTTTTCGTGGTTCTTCCTGGGTCTTGATTTTCCGGATGCCCAGCAGCTTCTCAAGAGTATTCAGTATTGAAAGCAAAAAACAAACTGGTATTCCGGTCCAGTAATCGATGCGACGAATCGTCTGAACATTCATAATGCAAGTCCCATTCAATACTACAATCAAAATGTCCGCTTCTTTTAATTGTTGATTTCTACAAGCACGGTAGCTTGAGGAGTGATCGG
This sequence comes from Acidobacteriota bacterium, assembly GCA_046714535.1. Lineage (GTDB taxonomy): Bacteria > Acidobacteriota > HRBIN11 > JAKEFK01 > JAKEFK01 > JAKEFK01. The sequence goes on from JBKKAT010000277.1 coordinate 1,794, forward strand.
GCGCCGGAAATAATTCAAGGATGGGAGTCCATGCTTCAGATATAATCCGCGATCGACAATCTTGTGCCGGATCGTTCCGTTTCCAAAAACCTCCGGTAAATGCTTTTCATAAATGATCAGAAACGCGTGTTCGGGCGCCGCAACAAAATTCCGCACAGCTTGCAGATCCTTATTGCTTTCCACCGGAAGGCCGGTATAAAAGCGGACGTCAGGATGCAAGTAGGCAAGTTCCAAAGCGGTTCCGACCCGGAGCGTTTCTTTGTCTTGCATCGAAGCAATCCGATGAGCAAATTGCTGAACGGATAAATAACGCGAAAGTCGCGGAAAATTCCCCCAATCGGCGAATATCAGAAGCAACGCAGCGGTCAAGGCGATGAGATGCGGCAAGATATTCGGGCGATAAAATGTTGAAAAAAAGATCAGTAACGCTCCCACAAGAGCAAGAAGTGGCAAAACGATGTGATCTGCCCATGCGATATCGGGAAAAAGCAGGACTGAATTTTTCCAGAACACAAATGCAAGAACGGCAAAGGACAACGCAATCAATACAGCAACGATTTTTGCAGACACGCGCATTGGCTGACTCGTAATTCGCGCAAGACCGGCGCCAACAATGACGGCAAGGGCAGGTAAGCAGGGGAGAATATAGTAGTAGATTTGAAAACGCGAAATGGAGAAAAACAGGATCGGTGTTGCGAACCAGAGAAAGAGGAATTTGGATGTGAAGCCCTGTTCGGGATCGACGTGTCGTGATTTGAATAGCACCCATATGCACGCAGGCAGGAAGAGCGCCCACGGAAATGCATGCTTCAGTATGATGATCGGGTAATACACATACGTCTCGTGAGCGGTCTTGTAAGTATCTCCGAGAAAACGGCCGACGTTTTCTCGAAAGATGAAATAGTCCCAGAAAAATGAACCGTGCGACCATGCAGCAGCGAGGTACCACGGTGTCACGACAAGCAGGAAAACAAGGATTGCAGGAGGAAAAAGGAAGCGTTTCCACCGCCCGGGCGGGCAAAGAAACAAAGCCGCTAGAACAGGCAATCCGGCAAGTACAATTCCTACCGGCCCTTTTACAAGCACCGAAATGCCGAGAAATAAATGGCCCACGATCAAAGATCTGTTCCACGCATTCTCTGACCTGAGCACGTCATAATAGGCAAAAAGTGCAGCAGAGATACACAACGTCAACCAGGCGTCCGACATTGCCTGGCGTGAAAAGGACCAGAAAATCGGACACGTTAAGAGGATTGCTCCCGCAAGAAATCCAGCGCGATTACCGTATCGCCTGCGGGCAAACAAGGAAGTCAGGAGCAGTGTGGTCACACCGGCAAGAGCGGAAGGCAATCGAACAGCGGCTTCGACTTGTCCAAACACTTTCATGGAAAGCGCAATCAGCCAGTAAAGAAACGGCGGCTTATCAAAAAAAATTTCGCCACAAAATCGCGGCGTAACAAAATCACCCGACAAAAGCATTTCACGGGCAGTTTCCGCAAAACAAACCTCGGCCTTTGTGAATTGCCCGAGAGATCCCAGGTTTACCAACAGCAGAATGGCGGCAAGCACAAAGAGGAAAGCCAATGGCGTCACAGCGTGGCGAGCCCGAATGAGGAGCGGGTGTTTAGTCATCAGCTCGAAGTAATTACCTGTGTAGTAACTTTCTGTCTTGCCTCAGAATACTCTTTGAATGAGCCTTGAAACCGGATCCGCTCTTCAATCGTTTCGTTAAACCTTCCGGTTAAGCCGATGAGCAGTTCGCAAATTTCCCTGACGGCAAACTCGCCCCCCTCCCTTCCGGTGATGTAATCACAGCAATGATTGTCTTGCACATATTTCTCCGTAAGAGGGCTTGCTTTTCGCTTCACAAAAAATGCCAGCGAGCAGAGTTTCGCCACACCCAGGTCCAGCACATCATCACAGATAAATGCTGTTCGATCATGGCTGCAATCAAATTGCGTGCTGATGATTTCGAGAGCTTTTTCCTTGAGTTTATAATTCAAGAAAATTGCATCAAAATTCTCCCGCTTTGCAAAATTCACTGCCGAAAGATTATTCATTCCAGTGATCAGGAAAGTGCGAAGCATTTTTTCGTGCACCAGAAAATAATTGAACCGGAGGAGATTGGTTCCCATGGCATCCGGTTCCGAGAATACGCTTCCTTCCTGGCCGAACTTTACTCCGGTATTAAACACACCGTCCCAATCGAAGATAACGGTATCGATCTGCGAATATTTTGTCCGGATCTCGTCAGGAGGCGTAAGGAAGCTTCCACCCAGCTCCGAAAATAATTCCGATGGATCCTTCATATCACATCGTGGACATCAATGATTCCCACCGGTTTATCGTCTTCCAACACGACGATATTATCGACCGTGGTTTCGGCAAACAGATTGGATGCTTCATACAGGGTCGCTTCAGCATTGATCGTGACCGGAGAATGGGGTGGCAGGTCTAAAAGCTTTTTGTGGTTGATTGTTTCTTTTTCGTTCAGAAGGCGGCGAAGATCTCCATCCGTGAAAATCCTGTATATCTGATCGCTTTGGTCGAGCACGATGAGCGCCCCAAGTTTTGTTTTGGTCATGTAGATCAGCGCGTCAAATAGGGTTGCCTCGTAGCTCAGCATAATATTTTCTGTCCGCATCACATCGTGAACTTTCGTGGTCAATTGGTAGGTATTTCTTTCGAACTGCTCTTTTCCTGTATCGGTGAAATCATTCTGCGTGAGCTGTTTTAAGACGTGCCAGGGTATCGTGCAGGCGTGGACTCCGATTTTGATGGCATTCCGGACGTGTTCCGTATTCCTCACAGAAGAGAACATGATTTTGGAAGGGTAGCCGTATCTTCGAATGGCTTCGACACAATCTTCGACCATAGTAAGGGCATCATGTCCCTGGTCCTGGAGTCTCCCGACCAGCGGGCAAATATAAGTTGCGTCGGCACACATCGCGATGTATGCCTGCTGCAAGGTATACACCAGATGCATATTTACCAGTAGTCCTTTGTCTCTGAGTTTTTTACAGGCTTTCGCCCCCTCCAGTGAAATGGGTATTTTGAAAACGGTCTTTGTTTTGTCGAGTCCGAGATCCAGCAGACGGAACGTTTCATCGAAGATGGACTCAACCGTGTTTCCCAGCGCTTCTATATGAAGGATAGGAACCTTTTGAGAGAGTCCTTTGATCGTGGAATCGATGTCAGTGATTCCTTCCCTGTGCATGAAAGTCGGTGTTGTGGTAACGCCCGTTAGAAATCCCAGTTCCAAGGCAGCATCAATTTCCTTTAAATTGACTGAATCAAGATAAAGTTCCATGTTCTGTCCGTTTTCTGCACTCCATTTCTATTTGATGAATTTCAATTAATGGCTTGAGAAATTCTTCGAGATCGGCGAGTTTCATCTGGCTTGCTGCGTCGCATTTTGCAACAGGCGGATCCGGATGAACTTCCATAAATATGCCATCAACACCTGCGGCAACACCTGCCCTGCCGAGCACGGGCAGATATTGTCGCATTCCGCCAGCCGGATCGGCGCTGGGAATTCCGTACTTTCTTACAGAATGAGTGATATCGAAAAGAACGGGGTATCCAAATCTTCTCAATTCATAAAAACTCCTCGGATCAACGATCAGATCGTTGTAGCCGAAGGCATAACCTCGCTCGGTCAAGATGATTTTCTTATTTCCCTGGGATTCGATTTTTTTTATCGGATGAATCATGTTCGCCGGGGCAATAAATTGTCCGTGTTTGATGTTGATTGCTTTTCCTGATTTGGCCGCCTCCACTACCAAAGTCGTCTGCATGCATAAAAAGGCAGGAATCTGAATTACATCCAGGACCTGAGCGGCCGGTTTTACCTGATCTGGAAAATGAATGTCCGAAAGCACGGGCAAGGAAAATTTCTCTTTGATTCTTTCCAGCATTTTCAAGCCCTCATCAATTCCGGGACCCTGAAAAAAATCCACAGAGCTGCGGTTATCTTTCATAAATGATGATTTGAATATCAAAGGGAGATTGAGCCGGTGCGAGATTCCTTTTAGTTCTTCAGCAGCGGTAAACATGACTTTTTCTTCCTCGATTACGCAGGGACCGGAAATGAGAAAGAATTCTCCCGAGGTCAGAATTTCATCGATCATGCTTTGCCCTATGTATCATAACCCGTAACCAGGCAACAAAGGTTGACTGTTTTTGAGTTATGATAAGAACAAGCAGATGGGGGAAAACGGCCAATGAATCATCAAAATATGCGCGTGGCGCATGAATTGTTTCGCGGATTCTTTTTTGCCGGCCTTCTTACGATCCTATTCTGCTCCCTGGCTGATTCGGCAGAATCTCCTCAAGCGGAGATTGAGTCGGAGGAAACCCGGGATGAGGATGCCGCGAAAAAATTTTTCAAGGACATCGGTAAGAATTCCATGCGTCTTTTTTCGACCCGGAATGCGACCCCCTTTATGGTAGGTGCCTGTGCGTCCGGATTGAGTCGCGTTGCAGACCGGTCTGTTAGTGAATTCTTTGAGAACGGAAATCGATTGGGTAATTCCCAGGAAGTGGGTACTTACCTCGGCCATGATATCTTCCTTGCGTCCGGAACCGTAGCCTTCTTTTTTGCGGGCCGTCTTTCCGGCAATGCGGAATTTCGCGAAATGAGCTACTCGATGACGCAGGGCATGATTCTGAATACGATTGTTACCGTCGGCATTAAAGAATCTGTGAATCGAATCCGGCCAAATGGCCTTGATGGTAATTCGTTTATCTCGGGACACACATCCAGCATGTTTACGATTGCTACCGTGTTGAACGAATTTTACGGACACAAAGTTGGCGTTCCGGCATACGCCATTGCCATCTTTGTTGGAATTTCACGATTATCAAAAAACGTTCACTTCCTGAGTGATGTAGTATCGGGAGCGGCTGTCGGATACATCGTAGGGAGAACCGTTTCGAACGGAAACAGCTTCGCAGAACAGCACTTTACCCTAGCGCCCGCATTCTCTCCGCAAGGGGACGGCCTCGGCCTGGCACTCACGATCCGCTTTTAGTTTACTAGTCACTAGTACCC
>JBKKAT010000278.1:0-4765 GCA_046714535.1 Acidobacteriota bacterium
AACGCTGTTCTTAACAGAAGCACATTTTGTAAAGACAGAAGGCTTTAAAGAATATTTCTTGCGAGGCGCCGAAAAATATGGAATAGAGGTGGACAGTTTCTATATGCCTTTTCTGCAGTTAAAAGAAAATCTAGAAGTTGCGGTCCAGCAACTACAACTTGGCGCCGACTTTGATCCGGAAATTGGGGAATTGAAAACTTTGCCCGATGAAACCACGATTCTTCCCGTTCAAGTGACCAACAGGTCAAATATTCCTTTTTTCTATGGCGGCGCACCGATTGGGTTTTCGTACCATCTGATTACGGAGGATCTGATAGAACTGCCGCGGAATAATGAGAGGCAATATTTTCAGCCAGCGCTACAGCCATCAGAGTCGCGCAGAATGCTCCTGTCGATTCGCTCACCTTCAGAGGAAGGAAATTACTTTATTGAACTCGATATCGTCTGGGACAAAGTCACCTGGCTAAAATATGTTGGTATTCAAGGTAGGCTGGTCAAACTAACAGTCAGGGAAGCTGATCAAACTAAAGACGACCGGAGTGGCGAAGTTTCCTCATGCGCCTGAAAGTTTTCAAGTAAGCAATTCCAAATCGAAACAACTTGGCGTGAGACGTCCCGCTTCTTCTGGGCTTATACTGTATTGGGATTTCCGTGATTTTCCATCCTGCCAGATGAATTCGAATCAGGATTTCCGGGAGAACATCGAATTCATTGCTTTGCAAAGTCATTGATTGAATAACTGAAGAGCGATACATCCGAAAACCGCTCGAAAGATCATTCCATGGAAGTGATAAGCCGTGCTTGAAGAAAACATTTAGAATGCGGCTCAGTATTTTTCGCGCCAGAGACATAACCGCGCTACCTTCCGGGATGTAACGCGAGCCGATGATCATATCAGCCTGGTTACGAGCCTTCCAGAACTCAGCCAGAAACAAAGGATCATGAGAGAAATCCGCATCCATCGTGAGAATGTACTCCCCTTTTGCGAGCGAGAATCCCTCTTTGAGAGCGCCACCATAACCCGGCGTCTTTTGCCTCATCACTTCCACTGATTCTGACGCCTCCCGTGCAACTCTTTCTGTTCCATCTTGTGACCCTCCATCCATTACAAGGATCTGAATACTTAAGCCCAGACTCTTTGAAGATTCATCCAGACTGGCAATTAACGGAACGATATTTTCTGCTTCATCGAGAGTGGGGATGAGAATTGTAAGATCTGTCATGCTGGAATTCGAAAATTCAAAATATTTTCCCATGATATTCTACGATGTCATTCAAGCACATCATGGCGGCTCGATTTCAGATTTCCAATCTATTCAAGAAGCCGGAACGCCTTTTACTTGGCTTGATTCTGATCATTGCTGTTTGTCTTCGGCTCACCGCTATCATCGAACGCGATCTCCATATGGATGAAGCGCTTTATGCGCGATGTGGAGGTGAGATTGCCGTGAATGGCAATTTACTATTGAGAAAGGTGTGGATAGAAAGACCACCACTCTTCTTTTATATCTCCTCCATTTTTTTTCTAATGTTCGGATTTTCCCAGCAGGTCGCCTATATTACAAATTTTCTTACTAGTACATTGTCTCTGATCGTGGTTTATTCCTTAACCAAAAATCTTTCCAATGAGCGTACTGCACTGATCGCCGCCGTCTTTGTGGCTTTAAGTCCCCTGGATATCGCCTATGCGGTCTCCGCCTTTGTTGATACTCTGACAGCATTATTTCTTGTTCTAAGTATCTGGATGATAACGAAGAAGCGAGTGCTGCTTTCCGGACTGTTCTTTGGCGCCGCGGTCGCTACTAAACAGATCGCTCCGATGTTTCTTCCATTGACTGGTGCCTTCCTGATAGTTTTGGCAATGAATCAAAAGGAAGTCTGGAAGTATCGTGTCAAACTATTTTTTCGAAATCTGCTAGTTTGGTTTACTCCGGTAGTAACGCTGCTCTTTCCCATATTACTCTGGTCGAACTATATTCAGGTTCCATGGATGGGATCTTTCAGTGTTCGTAGAAAAGATGCGTTGCAAATAAATCTCGCAGGCACAATTGAAAAACTACAGTCGTGGTTAAGAGTATTGGAGCGATTCCTGTGTGACTCCAACATTCTGGTAATCCTCTATGTGTGCATTCTGTTCCCGGCAATGATCCTGGAGTGGAAGGGATTTCTGTCGGATCGCAACAGCGTGCGTTTACAAAGAATGGCAATTCACCTGTTCGTACTTTTTTATTTTGCAGTTTTCTCGATTAGCACGATTCCCACGTGGAACCGTTACCTGGTAGTACTGATGCCGTTCCTGTTCATATCTTTTGCGCTGGCAATTTGGACTTTAGCAATGATGTCATCCAGTCGTCTGATCGATTCTTTGTGGCCTGTAATGACTGTTTTTCTGATAATCCTTTTCGCTTACAGACCAATTTCTAACATCCCTAAATTTACGACTCATGGTGGTGTGCCACCGCGCTATTCGAAAGTGGTAAACGCAGTCGAAATCTCAATTCCAAAACAGAAACGTCTGACTCCGATCGTCGTAGATTACGATAACCGAAGAGCTTCGTGGCAATTGCACTTCTATTTTTTTAATTCAATAATTCGTTATCGTCCACTGACTGCTGAACCCGGGATTAAGGCCTACAAGAAAGAATTGCGAAAGTCACTGTATGACCATATCTATGTGAGCACTTACAAAGGGACTAAAATCGATAGCCTTCTTCAAGGAGGAAAACTCGAATACACGATTATAAGAGGGACTGAACCGATAAAAGTGATTTACTTTCCGGGAAAGACCACGCGCAGGGACAGGCGCCTGAAGCTAAATCAGTAAAAATAGTCAACGCTGATCTTTAAGGCTCCTCACGGGTGTAAAATTGTCTGGTGACGTCACAATCCGATCTCTATGATGAACAAACCGTCTCGATCATGAGGCGGTCTCTCCGAAGCGATTCGAATTGTATAGACATTGGTTGTCATCAGGGATCGTTTTTGAATGAGATGATCCGTTGTGCTCCAGAAGGTCACCATTACGCTTTTGAACCAATCCCTCAGCTGTATAAAGAATTACGGAACAATTTTCCAGGCGTTGAAATTTACGATATTGCTCTGAGCGATATTAAGGGGGAATCAACCTTTCAACTTGTGACAACTAACCCGGGATACAGCGGTCTCAAAAGACGCAGATATGACCGTCCTGAAGAGACCGTGGAGGAAATCTCTGTGAGAACCGATCTGCTTGACGCAATCATTCCTGAGAACGTCCCCATCAGATTCATAAAGATTGATGTGGAAGGAGCTGAACTGGGAGTCTTGAAGGGAGCGCTTCATACGATAGTGAAAAATCGGCCGCTGATTGTATTTGAACACGGGCTTGGTGCGGCAGATTTCTATGAGACTAAACCTGATCAAGTGTATGAACTTCTCACGAATACCTGTAATCTTCAGATATCTCTTATGGTGGACTGGCTGGCAGGTAACAAGCCGCTGAAAGGCCTGGAATTCTCCCATCAATTTTATAGCGCCGCCAATTGTTACTTCCTCGCTCACCCGTAGGCACGACATGTTTAAGAAGTGTTAACGCGATTCTAAATCGCTTTTGAGGCGTGCAAGCAAGTTCACGGATGGTTCTGCGTAGAGGCTGATCCAGCGATCATAGATTTGTTTGATCGGCAGGACGTTTAGATAGTTCCACCGAAGGCGTCCCTCCCGCTTTGTGATGACAAGCCCCGCGTTTGTCAACACGCTCAGATGAAGCATGATCGTGCAGCGATCCATTCGCGGAAAGAGATGGCAAAGCTCGCCGGTTGTCAACGCCCGGTCCTTCAACTTGTCTAACATATCTCGCCGCAGCCGGTGTGCTAATGCCTTAAAAACCGCTTCATCTTTCGATCGACTTGACATGTTATAAAAGTATAACATATATTACAGAAAGCAAAAGAGGAATATGATGGAAAAAATTAGTTTTACTGTTCATTTGAGTATTCTTAAACCGGTGGACCAGGTTTTTGACGCCGTGATTCAACCGGATAAACTGTCCGGCTACTTTACAGCCTCTGCCAGCGGTCCCATGCGAGAGGGGAGCACTGTAAAATGGCGCTTTCCTGAATTTCCTGAAGAATTTCCTGTAATAATTCGGCGGATCATACCAAACGATTCGATCACGTTGGAATGGGAGTCGCAGGAAGGCGGATACAACACAACCGTCACTATGAAATTCGAAGCCCTGGATCCTAACTCAACACTGGTATCGATAAGCGAAGAGGGATGGCGTCCCACAGAAAAAGGGATCTGGAGTTCTTACGGCAACTGCAGCGGTTGGATGCATATGCTTTGTTCGCTGAAAGCCTATCTGGAGTATGGAATCAATTTGCGCAAAGGATCATTTCTTAAACCTGAGATTTACAGGAACCCATGAGAGAATGATTTCGATCTATTGTATTCTAATAGAACATTAGGATCAGTAGATGAGCAAACTAATCATTCAAATTCCCTGCTACAACGAAGAAGGGACGCTCGGTGTTACCTTATCAGCATTGCCAAGAAAAATACCGGGGATTGATACAATCGAATGGTTGGTGATTGATGACGGCAGTACCGACAGAACGGTGAATGTTGCTCTGGCCGGCGGCGTAGACCATATTGTCCGGCTTCCCCGCAATCAGGGACTCGGGAAATGCTTTTCCAAAGGTTTGGAGGCATGTTTGCAAGAGGGGGCTGACTACATTGTTAATGTGGATGCTGACAACCAGTATTGCGCGGAAGATATTCCGGA
>JBKKAT010000279.1:0-7340 GCA_046714535.1 Acidobacteriota bacterium
GCGTCGCGCATATCACCGCACAGGTAAAAGGAGTTTGCACAGGTACCAGGATTATCCAGCTTGACGATTGCGTTATTTCCGGGCTCCACGGCAATTACCGTTCCGTAGAGTAAGCCCCGGTTAGGACTCTTATTCGTGCAAACCGTTTCAGTGAATGCCTTTACGTCAACATCCTTTTTTCTGGAACTTGAGGTTCCGCTATTGTCTTTGACGGTCAGTTTTACTTCATGCGTTCCGGCTGAAAGTTTCCTGGTAACGATTTTTCCCGTTGCTTTGCCCGAGCCGTCGAAAGTCCAGTTATACTCGGTGATATTCCCATCATCTGTGCTGGAGGAGGCATCGAACTCAAGGATGTCGTTTTCATCTGCGTTGTTCGGTGATACGTTAAACGCCGCGATGGGGGTCTGGTTGCTCAATACAGTGAAGAGCGCTGGCGAAGTAACGGATCCACCCTGTGCAATGAAAAAGATGGATCGCGTGCCGGGTGAAGTGTTTCGGTCAACAGAAATATCGACTTCGAGCTGCGTGCTGCTGATGGTTCGGAATCCATGAACTTGAATGCCTGCACCCATAGAGATCGATGTTGGGAGTATGAAATTGGTGCCGCGCACGGTGATGGTAACAACGCCTTCACCGCGGCTCAAACTGTCGGGTGTGATGGAAGTTACGGTGGGTGCTCCGCCTCCAGGTGGATTGTTGACAGTGTTATCACTGCTACACTGAACCATCAAAAAAAAGGCAAGTAATATTGAAAATCGAGTGACAAACCTCATGGAAAAAAATCCTCCTAAAATCTCGCACATTCGCAGGGTCTTTTGGGATTGAGCATTATAACATATTGGAAAAACCCCAGGCAATAAAAAGCTGTAGTGAGGAACGCCGGCGGAAGTAATGAGCGCTGACTTTATAAAGCCGGCGTTGCCGGCTAAATAAAGCCGGCGGCCCACGATGCCGGCTGAAACCGGCGGTCATTACTTACTAGTCGACGTATCCTAATGCCTTCAGGTTTTCGAGCGTGGCTTCATCGAGGTTGGGTGATTCGATGCTCCGGGGCTTCTTAGATTCGAGTTGCATCAATAGGAGTTTCCCAAGATACCCCGCCTGAACCGGTTCTTTCTCGATGAGATTCTGTTTTTCCAGCGGATCATTTTTCAGATTGTACAACTCGTCCGATTGTTTGCTATTGCGAATGTATTTGTAACGATCCTGAACGATGGCGGTCACAGAGGGTCTGGTGGAATGCGTGACCACGAATTGCGGATGAGAAGAAGCATCCATTAGATAGGGAAGAAAACTCCTTCCATCAAGGGAAAGGCCTTGCCGCGAAATTCCCAGCAGGTCCACGAGAGTAGGATAAAAATCAGCCGTTTGGACCGGGAAATTTATTTTGCGGTTAGCCAGCCCTGCATTTTTCGGAAACTTAATTACAAGCGGCACTCTCGTGCTCTCTTCATAGAGTTGCCGGTTGTGCCCTTGAAAATCATGTTCCCAGAATGCTTCACCGTGATCCGACGTTACTGCAATCATGGTTTGATCTTCCAGTCGAAGATTCCGCAGAGCACGGAGCACTTCACCCACCTGCGAATCGGCGTAAGCAAGGTTCGCGTCATAGAGATCCTGAATATGCCGGCGATCTGCTTCGGACAAATCGGGACTGTTTGGATCGTAGGTGCGGCGGTCAAAGCTGCGGCCGATTTTTCCGGAATAGGACGGATCGACAAACCTGTCGATCCATTCGTCCGGTGGCTTGTAAGGATCATGTGGCTCACGGTAATGAAGATAGGCAAAGAATTTTTGCTGGTGATGTTTTGCCAGCCACTCTGCAAAAGACTGTGTGATCTCTTCTCCTCTCCCGGTGTAATCTACGTCTCGAAAGACTTCACGCACCGTTCGAAACCCTTGAGTCAAACCAAAGGATCCGGAAGCGTTGCCGTTTGCGAGAAATGTCGCAGTTTCATATCCATATTGCTGCATTGTTTCAGGCAGAGTGAGGACGGCTTCCGGAAGTTTATGGCGATGCGTTAGGATTCCATGCCGGTTTGGCAATTGACCTGTAAAAAGTGTGGCTGTGGAAGCGAGCGTGTAGACTGCATTGGTATACGCGCGCTGAAATTGAACACCTTGCTTCGCGAGATTATCCACAACCGGCGTTGTGGCTCGATAGTAGCCGTAACACCCAAAATGTTTTGTGGAGGCAGCATCCAGTACGATCAAAACAACGTTGATGTCTTTCAGGGATTGATGCAGCGCTCCTGTTTGATCGTGAGTTTCAGGAAGGCCGCGGGTCGTATGAATCCGTGGCTCGATCCAGGCCGTCTTTGAATTGCCGAAAGCTACGTTTCTAGCTATTCGAAATTCCAATTTGTAAACACCTGATGCGGGAATGCAAGAGTTCATTGGAATGCGTTTGGTCTGCGACATCTCTTTCTCAACGCGTTTCTCAAAAATCTTTTTTCGAAACCCGTTTGTACCTGTCAAATGCACAGAAAAAATTGCAAACTCATTGGCCTTTGGATGTGAAGGCGCGAAGTAATAGCCGAAGTTCAATACCGATTCCGGTGAAATCTTTTCAAAGAAACCAACGGCCCCTCCGGTTTCATAAAACATTGCTTTACGAAGTTTTCCTTTAGTCCGAATATTTTCAAGCAGAGGGAAGGCTTCGGGTTTTCGGAATTCAGCTACTGATGGGCTTGTTGTGATTACAGCGGAACGTCCACCCAGAACTCTGCCCGGTGGAAGTCTCAATTCAACTTCAGACGTTTTCGGCGGCAGCGGCAAGACTTGTTCGGTTGTGTCCTGCGCGATGGCAACGCGCGAGATCATTTTATCGGACGCATATACTTCCAACGGAAAAGAATCCGCGGACTGTAAATGCAAATGGAGGAAACCCGGATCCGGTAGAGATAGCTTCCATGAGATTCTCGCCCTGTCGGAAGTTGTCCACCGGATCGCTCCACCTTTTTGACGCTTAGATTCGGACCAGGAGGTGAGCAGGCTGGATGCTTTCGATGTGCCGAATAGAATCACTTCCGTGTCCGGTTTTTTTTCGGCTGCGTTCAGATGGCTAAGCAGGTCGACCGTTTCCTGAGAATTGCATCCCAGACAAAACAGAATGAGGCCGGCAACGACGAATCCGCGAAGAAAGAAGGGAAGCACAAGGATTTAGTGCAGAACCTGTACTGCATCGAGGTCCGCGCCAGGACTGGGGCCGACATTGTCACACTGCGCATTCACAAATTGGATGCGTTCGCGATCCTGAATCCTTACGACGCGAATGTTGTTTAAACCGCTTCCGGCCAGATCAAAATCGCAAGAATCACGGCAAATCTTTTCACCCAGACTCACAAACGGACCATTTTGATTTTGGCTCACCGATACGCCCACAGCTTCTGTCGCGACCGCTTGAAACACACGAAGATCGGCGCCGGGAAGGTCTTGAATGCAGGAACCCATATAAAGCGTCACCGAGCCTTCAATGCCAAGGGAGACAAAACCATCCAATTCCAGTTTTCCGTCACCGGTGGATGTGGAATCAGGGGGGCCCAGAGCTTCCGTTTCATCCTGAAACGCATTGGTCGGAATACAGGTGAGCTGTTTGTCCAGTACCGCAATCGCATGAACGCCTTGCACCTGGCAAGCCTGTGGCAAGGTTTGCGTGGGATTTTCTTCATCACATCGAGCAAGAAGAACTACCATTGAAATCAGGAGTGCGATGCGCGCGGGCCGGGATAATATTCTCATTTAAACTTTTCTTTGATATGATGCCACAAGTTCGCAAGGGAAAAAACGGAATGATTATACATGAAACAAGAAAAGCTCTAAATCTTCTTTTTGTTCTTCTGCTCCTTTCTTCTGTTGCGTACGGTCAGAAATTAGAACCGGCTCCGACTTTCCGTTTGTTGAATCCCGGCTACGGCGCCACAGCCATGGGAATGGGAGGCGCTTACGTAGCAATTGCCAGCGATATGAGCGCGATTTATTGGAATCCTGCCGGCCTGGCACAGCTGCCAGGACTGCAGATCGCCGTAGACTACCGTTACATGGGCGATAGTGACGAAGATTTTGCGGATGAGATCTTCCCGGACCGCTTTGAATCCAAACAAAGTTTTGAGGTGACCGGCGATCAGTTTCAGGCTGTCGGAGTTTCTTACGGGATTCAGACGGAAAGGATGACAATTGTGCCCGCTTTTGCCTGGCAACGTTTGGCTGCTACTGGACCGGAACGGCTGATCAAACAGGAAGCGGGTGTTGTTGAATTCCTTTCAAACACCGTCTTTTTTCAATCGGAAGGAACTTTTTCTGAAGAGATTAAGGATGATGAAGAAGAATTCAGCTTTGGAATAGCCGCGCGCGCATCAAAAAAAATCATGATCGGTGGAACCTGGTCTTTTCTTCGCAGTGGTCCGGAAATCAATCTCAGCGGAGATTTTCACGACAGCTTTCTTACTGTGCCGGTCCATACACGAACCGATTTGGCCCTGCAACAAACATATCGCGAAGAACGAAGTGGCAACTATTTGAAAATTGGCTTGCTGTTTTTCCCACAAGCACGGGCGAGCTTCGGCGGCTACGTTCGCTTTCCTTATACACTTGAATCCGATATCACGCTTCAGAAGTCGGGCCCTTTTACCACCACCGACACTTTCCGAAATCCGGATGGAAGCATCATTCGGGTGGAAACGACAAATGGTAACCTTGATCTGAATGTAACCGCAAAAAGTACTATAGAATTTCCCATGGAATGGTCGGCTGGCATCGCAATACGTCCGTCGAATGCCGTTCTGGTTGGCGGCTCTGTGACTTACTCCGATTGGAAGGATGTCCAGCGCGTAGTGAGCGACTCGTCTGATCCGCTTGTGCTGCAAAATGAAACGGTTCCTTATCCTGCACTCAGACCTACAGCAGCGCAGGAATCACTTCTCCAATGGCGTGCCGGCACGGAATATCTTTTTGGTCATTTCGGCCGTGGTCTGGTTGTGCGAAGCGGAATCTTCCGCGATGGACAACCCTACGCAGATGCCAGCGGAGAGCGTGTTTATTTTACCGGCTACAGTGCCGGCGCCGGACTCGGTATCGGTAACTGGCGATTGGACGCAGCTTATGTTTCCGAAAAGGGTGAAATCAGGCTGACACCAAACAGCCGCGATCCATCTCATTTCAAGAATCGCCGCTGGATTTTTACCATCGGTTACATTTCGATTTAGCCGGTCTCTATCTACTGATAAGTTGTTTGCTGCATTCGGCGATCCGGCTTTTTATCCGATGTTCACAACAGCCGCTCCGCAACCTCACTCTATCGGTTCAGATGGAAATCCCAAATGGTGCGCCGCCAAATGCAAGATATTAGATTATGGAGAACTAATTGAGTTACTGGAAAAGCTGACCGGCATTGCCTGGATCTCCCCTTATTACAGAAATCATCCGCCATGCCGGCAAGGAGAAATGACCATGCGAAAGGAAGAACTAATAGCGTCGCGAGTCCCTCAGGACTTGCTCGCCGATTTGAAGAGAATAGAAAGGGTGGAACATCTCGATCGCTCAACATCTGTTCGAAGGCTGCTTTATGCAGCCGTTCGTGAGTGGAAGTTGGAACATGCATCCAAACGATACCGGGAGAATCAGGTGACGCTGGCAAAAGCAGCGCAAGAAGCGGGAGTTTCCGTGCGGGAAATGATGGAATACCTTAGAGAAACAAAAGTGCCTTTGCAGTACGATGCCGACGATTTTAAACACGATCTGAAGGCGATACGTTCACGATCCAGGAAGAAATGAGCGGATGGAAATCCCAAAATCTTATTGATGCTTTCATGTTTCTTCGATATAGCTTGATTAGTGCACGTTTTGATAGACACCGCGTGAAGTAGCCACAAAAAACGTACCGTTGCGCGGATCGGTCATTTCAAAGACTTGCGTCCCTGGTCCAAACTCTTCTGTAATATCCTTCCAGTTCTTGCCTCCATCCAGACTTTCATATAGGTAGCGATCATTGGTCGTTACAAAAAAATGCTGACCTTTCTTATCTGCAGCCACAAGTTCGGCGGACAATGTATAGAAAAATCCCCGTCCTTCCAACTTCGAAACTTGCTTCCAACTTAGGCCTCCGTTGGTTGTGCGATGAATTGTTCCGCCCTTCCCGAGAAGCAGGAAGGAGTTTTGGCCAGGCAATTGAACCATTGACCAACCGCCTTTTGGTGGAGTTCCTGCAACCGAAGTCACGGTAATCCCCCCATCTGTGGATTTTAAGATCCCCTGTTGATTAAAAAGAAAATAGAGCACATTCGAATCATTTTTATCGATTACAACTCTCCCGAATCGGCGCACACGAAGATTGTACTCAAAACGAATCGTTTGGAAGGTACGCCCGCCATCAACGCTTTTGAAAAACGGGCCATATCCACTCGCATAAACCACATTCGGTTGCCTTTCGTCCTGGGTCAGAGAAAAGATGTATAAGGAATCCCGATCAAATTCGGATTCCGTCCATGACTTTCCTGCGTCAAAACTTACATGAACACGGCTATATCCGGATTCTGATACCAAGTAGAGATGTGAAGGATTGAACGGATCTATTTCTACGTCCCAAATTGATTGAATGTCTAACGGTAAACGAAACGTATCGGACCATCGTGGGGCGAGATTATTTCTTGCATACAAAAATTGTCCGCTATTGCAGTACGAAAATCGTGGATCTTTCGATAGAGCAATCAAAGTATTCGAATTTGCGTCGCTGGCAACGGCCTTTATAAGCCCCTCCTTCATTCCAGCATCTGAAGATTTCCAGTTCTGATTCCTTTGTCGTCTGAACAAACCAGCACCATTCGTTCCTCCCAGTAACGTTTTAGACTCGTTCGCAGTACGGCGAGAGAAGAGATTCGATGATGCAGATCTTTGGCAACCGGCGTCCAACTCAATCCTTCATCAAGACTCTCGTAAAGCTGCTGATCACAGAAATTTTCATGCCGGAAAGCGAAGAAGTGTGATCTTCGAAGCGGGTCGCTGATCAGTTGAATAGCATCAAAATCAGTCACAGGGATCCACCCCTGCGGAGTGAGACTGAGTATACCACTATGGCCGTGGGCCAACGCTCTGCCGGGCATGGATGGATCATGATGGAAAGAATACGCACAACAGTCCTTTCGCAGTACAGATTTCCAGATCTTTCCAACGTTGCGGATTCAAGAATAACAGCGTCATAAGCTCCATGATCAACGTAAGCTGACGCGCTGACGAAAACGCTTTCCGGATCAGTTGGAGAAAACAGGACGTCTGCAATAATGTATTCAACCTCCCCATACTTGTTGTCGGGAAAGCTTGTGATGATTTCCCAGTGACGGCCACCA
>JBKKAT010000280.1:0-3513 GCA_046714535.1 Acidobacteriota bacterium
GAAATCCCCTTCTTGATAACCGGAGCCGCGCGATTGCGAGTAAAGAGTCACAAGTGTGCGATCATCCAGCCAGTGTTTACCACGAAGAACTTCGATCCTGTCACTTCCCGTAATTCTTGCCTCCTCATCCAGCTCTTCCAACTGTTGGTCGCTCAACAGTCCTTGCTCAATCGCTGCAATTAGGATCCTCTCTTCCCAATCTTTATTCAAGGGGAGCACCTGTTTGCATTCTACAATTTTGGGTTGCATGCAAACAATGTGCTCAGAGACACCTCGAGCTAAGAAAATCAAAGTGTGCACAATATGCACACTTTGTGTAACCTTCACTGTGCAAAAAAGTTACAACCGGGCGTTCCTGTGCGATGTGAAACGCTGATTAGAGGTCGCACTGATACCTTAGTGGGTGATACCTAGGCAACTAAGTAGCGCAGTAGTTGTCTTTTCTAATTTAGCGGTTCTTCCTAGAATCCAAGTGTTGACAACATGTACAAGTGGATGAACGGACTTGAAAAATTCGAACCAATTAGTGGAAATCCCGGTCAGGTTGGCGCAAAATCAAAGTTGACATTTAAAATGAAAAACCGCAAGATGGAAATGATCGAGGCCATCCGTGTGAAAGATCTTCCGCGCGAATTTAGCGGGACTTACGAAATGAAGGTGTCTACAATTGGGTTCAAAATAGTTTCAAAGAATTGCCCGTTGGAAAAAAATTCTTATTCGGTGGTTCAGGAATTAAGTTCCGTGGTTTTATAAAGTATATTGCATTTGTTGCGCCGGGAATGTTCAAAAAGCAATCCATGAAGCACATGCACGCATTTAAAAATTTCGTAGAATCGAACTAAAAATTAAACCATGCAATCAAACGCCAAAACCCCTGACGATTATATCGACGGTCTCCCTGAAGACAGAAAAAAACCAATGACCGAATTGCGAAAAGTCATCAATAAAAATCTACCCAAAGGTTTTAAAGAAACAATGGGTTATGGAAATTTAGGTTGGGTGGTTCCTCACTCTGCTTATCCGGCCGGATATCATTGTGATCCCAAACTTCCATTGCCTTTTTTAGGCATCGCTTCACAGAAAAATTTTATCGCCGTTTATCACATGGGTATTTATGCAAATCCTACTTTGCTAAAGTGGTTTGTAGAAGAATTTCCGAAGCATTCAAAGGCAAAATTAGACATGGGAAAAAGTTGTATCCGATTTAAAAAACCGGAACAAATTCCTTTCAAACTAATTGCGGAGTTGAGTACAAAAATGACTCCGAAACAGTGGGTTGAAATTTATGAAAAAGCGTTGAAGCGGTAAGCCTGCCATTCACTTGAAAAAAACCGTTGAGCAATCAGACAAGAGTTCTTTAGTTCAAACATTCTTCCCAGGAAGGACTGCTCCATCATAACTCTATGGCTATGCAGAATCTGTATAATAACGGTTTATGCAACCCGGGTCGAAGCTTATCCACTACACAATTCTCGATAAGATCGCTCATGGCGGGATGGGCGAAGTCTATCGCGCGGAAGACGCGAGGCTTGGCGCCAGGTGGCCATAAAGTTTTTGCCGCCCGCTGTTGCGAAGAACCAAAAAGCGAAACGGCGGTTGCTTCAGGAAGCGAGGTCTGCTTCCGCTCTGAATCATTCCAATATCGTTACGATTTATTCGATTGAAGAAGCCGATGGGATCGATTTCCTGGTGATGGAATACATCGAAGGTGAAGTCTTTGATCGATCGCGGTCCGCTGGCGCTTTCGCAGTTGATCGAGATTGGCTCGCAGGTTGCAGATGGGCTTGCCGCTGCACATGCAGCCGGGCTCACGATACCCTTCCAAATGGAAGCGCACATACCCGCCCTCCTGCCTGGATTCTATGCGCTTATTAATGCCAACCGAAAAATCAGAGTTGAAACGACCAATTGGAACTGAACAGTCAACTCGTTTGAAGACCGTCTCGGGTCGAAATCTATTACAATTGCTGTGAATCGGTTGGGAGTTGTGACGGTTTTCACAGGTTTCATGGATTGCAAAAAAAGCAGATGCTTATGATTTTCTGTTGTTTCGCCGCTGGAAAACGCTTCGAACGCCCGCTGACTGTGGTGCTGAACTGGACTGAGTTGTTGAAGAAGTGAAGTGGAGTGCGGGACCCCATAGATTGAAATGACGATAAAGACGAATACGCAACTCGGCGCCTATACAATTCTTGCGCCCCTCGGCGCCGGTGGAATGGGCGAAGTTTATCGTGCCCGCGATACTCGCCTCGACCGCGAAGTGGCGATCAAGGTTCTGCCAACTGACTTTGCCAATGACGCCGGCCGGCTGAAACGCTTCGAGCAGGAGGCGCGCGCGACTTCAGCGTTGAATCATCCCAACATTCTGACGATCTACGACATTGGCAATCACGCGGGCGCGCCCTACATCGTCACCGAATTGCTGGAGGGCGAAGAACTGCGCGCACAACTTGGCGAAGGCGCGCTGCCAATGCGCAAGACCATCGAATACGCGCAGCAGATCGCCAGCGGACTTGCCGCTGCGCACGAGAAAGGCATCGTGCATCGTGACTTGAAGCCGGAGAATTTATTCGTCACCAAAGATGGCCGCGTCAAGATTTTGGATTTCGGCCTGGCCAAACTGAGTCCGCAACGCGGCGAGCCGGCTGGGTCTGACGTCGCCACGCAAATGAAGATCACCAATCCGGGCACCGTAATGGGCACGGTCGGGTATATCTCGCCGGAACAGCTGCGCGGGCAGGAATCGGATCATCGCGCGGATGTCTTCAGCTTCGGCGCGATTCTTTACGAGATGCTCGCCGGGCAGCGCGCATTCCGGCGCGAAACAGTGGCCGAGACAATGACGGCGATTTTGAAAGAAGAGCCGCCGGAACTGAGCGAAGCGGGCGTGAGAATCGCACCAGGATTGGAAAAGATCGTGCGGCGCTGTTTGGAGAAGAAGCCGGAACACCGCTTTCATTCGGCGCACGATCTGGGCTTTGCGCTCGAAGCTGTGTCGGTTCCGTCAGGTGCGCGGCTGGAAACGACCGGCGTATTGCCTGCAAGGAAGGCAAACGTTGGGGGGGCACGACGTTGGATGTGGGTGGCCATTGGACTGGGAGCGATTGCGTTGGCTGTGAGCGGGTGGCTGATGCTTCGCCCGCAATCATCATCCGTCGCGGCGCCGACGACCTGGGTGGAAATCGGCCCACCGCATCAGCGGTTTGCTTTATGGCCCGCTCCGGCAGTCTCGCCCGACGGACGCCAGATCGCATTCTGGGCGCCGGACGAAACAGGCAAGACGGGTCTATGGGTGCGCTCGTTGGACTCAGCCGTCGCGCGTCTGCTGCCTGGAACAGCCGAAGGCGTTGAAAACATTGGCAACCCTCCTTTCTGGTCACCGGATGGACGGTCGCTGGGTTTCTTTGCCGACAGCAAGCTGAAACGGATTGATTTGGCCGGGGGAACGCCACAGCCACTAGCCGATGCTGCGAACCCACGAGGCGGGAGTTGGGGCGCAAACGGGGTCATCAT
>JBKKAT010000281.1:0-5021 GCA_046714535.1 Acidobacteriota bacterium
ATTCAACTCTGTATCAAGCCGGCAAATAAGCGCCTCGAGATTTGCCAGCCGTTCTTCCATCCGGGTCGATTTCGCGGTCTCTTCAGGGTTTCCCGCCTTTAATTTCTGTTTGTTCATCTCATGACGATGACGCATCCAGAGCCAGAAGGGGGACATGAGCATTGCAATCACAGGTAGCGCGAGAATTTCGGGGGTCCTGGATGCGAATGCAAAAAGAAAAATGAGCGCGAAAGCGCCCATTGGTATCAGCCACTTCGAAAATTCAGATTCCTTGGACTTGATCTTCGTCCAGTTCGGGTTTGAGTCTTGAGTCATATGAATTCCGCCTTAATAGACGCAAAACAATGCGTGAAGTTCACTTGAACAGGGAAAAGAGCTTCAGGTGTATAGTAAGAACCGATTTAGCAAATAAGCAATACCCTTATTTCGTATGAGCAGAAACGCTGATTTAGAAGCGGAAAAAGCGCTTGCTGCGCGTCGCGCAGTGGACGAAATCCGCGACGGAATGAGGGTGGGCCTTGGAACCGGAAGCACAGCAGCTTATGCGATCCGCGAAATTGCGAAGAGAGTGATGGCAGGTTTGAAAATCACGGCGGCTGCGACTTCGCATGCCACTCAAGAGCTCGCTTCTGGACTTGGTATACCAGTCATTCCATTTGAGCAGCTTGCGCAATTGGACCTGACCATTGATGGAGCCGATGAAGTGGATCCCGGCCTGAACGCCATCAAAGGTGGAGGGGGAGCGCTGCTTCGCGAAAAAATTGTGGCTGCTGCATCGGATCGCATGATTGTTATCGTTGATTCCAGTAAGTTTGTTGCTCAACTCGGCCGCTTCAAATTACCGGTCGAAGTTTTGCCGTTTGCCTGCGCGTTTGTTGAAAGAAAAATTTTGGAAAGTTTTAACATCCACGCGCAAAAGCGGATGCGTCCCGATGTTACCCCTTTTCTTACCGATCAGCAGAATTACATTCTTGACCTGCATTTCGGCGTAATTGACAACCCCGCCGGTTTGGCTGCTCAACTGGAGGCTATACCGGGAATTATCGAACATGGATTGTTTCTTACAGAAGTGGATGAAGTTTTTGTCGGCCGGCAAAATCATGTCGAGATTCTTACGCGCCGGGAAACAAAATGAGCACCGGCTTCAGCCAGGCTTAATAAAATCGGCGGCACATTATGTCGGTGAACCAATCTTACGTACGCCTAAAAAGTGGCAGGATGATGGCTGGGCCCTTGCGAATGATGACCAGGGGGAATAAGTTGATCCCGGCGTGGTCGCATCCAGGGTTTGCATCAGCATGCGCAAATGGCCTTTGGCAGAACTATGAACCACGCAGGATCGAAATGGCCATCTGGCTTGATAATGGCGTAAGCCGAGCCCATAACTAGATGAGAGACCACCAGTTACTCCAATTTCAAAAGAGGAAGCTCAACGCGCCTTTCAAACAGAGGTTCTGAAAGAATCTGTGATGCGCTAGTTCGGATAACTTAACCTGATCCTGATTGGAAATGGGTTCAGGAACACACGCCAAGAGAAAAAACAAAAGAGAATTTGTTGTTTGGCGCCTTGGCGGTTCAATCTGAATGATTTCGTTTGGGTTATACTCACTGTTTCGCGTGTCAGGGGATTTCCACTTGTTTCAGCGGCCGATAGTCAGATTCTTTGTTCTGTTTCTGTTTTTCCTCCCCCGCTTTGTTGATGCTCTCGATCCCGAAAAAGCAATCACGCAATACGTTCACGATACCTGGGGAAAAGAGCAGGGTATGCCGCAGTTGTCGGCGCGCAGTCTGGTTCAAAGCAAGGATGGCTATCTCTGGATCGCCACCAGTGCCGGTCTGGCAAGATTCGATGGCATTCGCTTCACGGTCTATGGTCCTCAGAATCAGTCTGCTTTCAAGTCCGCGTGGATTCACAGGTTTTTCAAGGACAGAGAAGGCAATTTATGGATCAGCACGCAAGCCGGCGATCTGATCCGTTATCGCAACGGTGAGTTCACCGATTTCGGCTCAAAATTTGGAATAAAGAATCCCGTGTTATCCATCGTTCAGGATGCGACCGGAATGTTCTGGCTATCAACGGATCATGAAGCCGGGTACATTCAGAATTCCCGTTTCGTTCCGATAAAGGACAAAACAGGTTTTCAACCGAAGGACCATTGGCCGATGTACTTCGATCGCACCGGCCAACTCTGGGTTGAATCGTATCGATGGAAAGAGGGCCAGTTTCAGAGACCTGCTGACTTCCCCAATGTTAAGGTATTGTCCATTAGTGAAGATTCTTCCGGCACACTCTGGTTTGGAACCGAAGGTCAGGGGCTCATTTCCTATCGCGACGGAAAATTCTTGCCTGCCACAAATCTGAAAGCTCAGGTGGTGCGGCCAATTCTTGAGGACCGTCACCATAATCTTTGGGTTGGCACAAACAATGGCCTGCTTCGCATAAGCGAAGGCAAAGTGGATTCGTTCAATTCCCAAAACGGTTTATCTTCGGATCAGGTTGTGAGCCTTCTTGAAGATACGGAAGGGAATCTCTGGGTGGGAACACAGGACGCCGGTTTGAACCGGTTTCGCGACGGCGCCATTACACCGTTCTCCGTGCCCGAAGGACTTGCGCAAGAATCTCCTTTGTGCGTTTACGGAGATACCAATGGCGTGATTTGGGTGGGAACATCTCAAGGACTGAGCCGTTATCAGGATGGCAAATTCACCACTTACACAACAAACGATGGTTTACCGGGAAATGAAATTCTTTCTTTGGAAGAAGATCATCAGGGCGCAATATGGATTGGTACCAGCAACGGCATAAGCCGGTATCAAAACGGAAAATTTCAAAATTCAACCACAAAGGATGGATTGCTTTCCAACATCGTTCTCGGGATGTTTGCAGATACGAATCAGGTAATGTGGATCGGGACAGTTGCAGGGATCGGCAGGTATCGAAACGGTCAGTTCGAAACTGTTTATCAGCCGAAGAATCGATATCCGAGTTCTGCTATCACGCAAACGCCGGACGGGGATGTTTGGGTCGCCGTTTTTGGTGAAGGAATCCGGAGGTTTCGCGGAGGACAACAAATCAGCGATTCCGTAAGCCAGGGCCTTTCCAGCAAAAGCGTCCTGGCTCTTCATGCGGATCGCGAAGGTTCCCTATGGGCCGGAACGTTTGATGGTGGTCTGAACCGGTACCGCGATGGAAAAATAACTCAATACACAACACGGGTTGGGCTTCATCACGATTCTGTTTACAGCGTACTGGAGGATGATCGTGGAAATCTCTGGATGAGTTCGAACGAAGGAATTTTCCGGGTCAGTAAAAAAGAATTAAATGATTTTGCGGATGGTAAAACAAAAGCAATTCACAGTGTGGTGTATGGAAAATCAGATGGAATGAGAAGCGTGGAATGCAATGGCGGCCTGCATCCAGTTGCCTGGAAATCACTCGATGGCAAATTGTGGTTTATTACTGCAAAGGGAGTCGTCCGGATTGATCCCAATCATCTGCCTGTAAACAGAAAACCCCCGATACTCAATTTGGAAGAATTAATTGTTGATGGAACACAACATATTTCGTTGGAGGGAAAGCCGGGTCCGATTTCGATTCAACCCGGAGAGGGACGGCTCGAATTTTACTACACCGGTATCAGCCTGAAGGCTCCCGAAAAGGTTCGCTTCCAATACAAATTGGAAGGACTGGATCACGATTGGATTGATGTAGCGAATCGACGAATTGCGTACTTCACAAACATTTCACCGGGTAACTATACTTTTCGCGTAAGAGCCGCAAATGCAGATGGAATCTGGAACGAAGCGGATGCCTCTGTTGCCTTCCGCTTGCAGCCGCACTTTTACCAGACCTGGTGGTTTTACGCGCTTTGCGGATTGGCCATTCTTTCCGCGGTCTGGCAAATTCAGGGATACCGGCTGAGACGAATGCTGGAGATGGAACGTCTGCGAATGCGTATTGCCACCGATTTACATGATGACATAGGCACCAGCCTGACGCAGATTTCTTTCTTGAGTGAACTCATGCAACATCAGCCGGAGGATCTTTCCCGCACCGATTCACTCAAGCGAATTTCGGAATCATCCCGGGAAGTCATTCAGTCCATGAGCGACATTGTGTGGGCTGTCGATCCACAAAAGGACAAGATGGGGGACCTTGTTTTACGGATGCGAAAATTTGCCAATGATTTGCTTTCCTCAAAAGATATTCCGTTCCGTTTTCAGATTTCTTCGCTGGATGAAAAGCGTGAAATTGATCCGTATACTCGTAGACATATCTTTCTCATCTTTAAAGAAAGCATCAACAATATGGTGAAGCATTCCGGATGCACAAATGCCGAAATTTCACTGCAAATCCTGGGAAATGAGCTGATCCTTGCAATTCAAGACAACGGTAAAGGTCTCGTTTCGGAAAACGGGCACGATGGTCGTGGATTGCGCAGCATGAAACAACGAGCCAAAGAGATCGGCGCAAACTTTGAAATGATCACCGCGCCGAATGCCGGCACAAAAATCTTGCTGCGTCTGCCACTCACTTAAATAAATCAAATCGGAGGGCGGGCGTCCCTAGCCGCCGAGGGTGTAACGGCGGGCATGGAGGCCCGCCTTCCGTGGGCACTTTCATGCTCTGAGCTACATATTCAGGTAGTTTCCAATTGCCTGCCCCATTTCTATCGAAAAGTCCCTACTCATTTCTGTGGCGACACCTCCCGGCAAACGAAAGATGATAACAAGCGGAAAAGGAGGTTCTCAATGTATTCAAAAAATAACAGGATCCTGTGGTTTTGCTTCAGTGTTTTCTTTGCACTCTCCAGTTTTAGCTTTGCCGCGCCTGGGCAACTGGATAAAACGTTCGGCACGGGAGGGCTGATCATCACAGGTTACTCGAGTAAGAGCAATATTCTCGGCTTCGATCTGGTCATTCAATCTTCCGGAAAAATTGTTGTCGCCGGTCAATATTTTGACGCTGCCGGAGATCGAATCGCTCTGGCGCGTTTCAGTTCTGCCGGTGTATTAGACAC
>JBKKAT010000282.1:0-9221 GCA_046714535.1 Acidobacteriota bacterium
GCGAAGTGATCGTCGCGGTGATCGACACCGGAGTTGCCTTCGAGAAACACGGATCCCGTTTCCGAGTTGAGGATCTGGGCGAAACCCAATTCGCAAAGCCACACAATTTCATCTCCGGCAACGAGCATGCCGGCGATGATCATGGTCACGGAACCCATGTTGCCGGAACGATCGCTCAGCTGACAAACAATAACGTCGGCGTGGCCGGAGTTGCTCCGAACGTGAAGATCATGCCGCTGAAAGTCCTGAATTCACGCGGTTTTGGCACCTATGGAGATATTGCGGCTGCCATTCGTTATGCCGCCGACAACGGTGCAAAGGTCATTAATATGAGCCTGGGCGGTCCCTTTCCCAGCTTTGTTTTGCATAAGGCGATTCGGTACGCGAAAGAGAAAGGTGTGACCATCGTTTGCGCCGCGGGTAACAGCGGACGCTCCGGTCTGGGCTATCCCGCCAAATATTCTGAATGCATTTCGGTCTCGGCGGTCCGTTTCGATCGCACTCTCAGCTGGTACTCCAGCTACGGGAAAGGTTTGACGATTGCCGCTCCCGGCGGCGATATGAACGTCGACCAAAATGGCGACGGTTTGATGGATGGTGTCCTGCAAAACACTTTGAATCCCCAGGATACGTCGAAACAGGGCTATTTCCTGTTTCAAGGAACATCGATGGCGACCCCCCATGTGGCTGCCGCGGCTGCGCTTCTTGTTTCCCATGGTATTCAGCACCCGGATAAAGTTCGGGAATATCTGGAGTCTTCAGCGACAAAAGTGAAGGGTGGTTCACCTGAAAAGTATGGCGCCGGAGTCCTGAATGTAAATGCTGCGCTTCGTTCTGCCGTATCGTTTCGGAAAGTAAAAATCTTCTCCGTTGCTCTTGTGCTCTTTTTGCTTTTAATTGCTCTTATCAATCGTGGACGTCGTTCCGCAGAAAAGGTCCGCTTTGGTTTTGGCTCCGTTCTCGGTCTTCTTCTAGGCGCCACCGGTTTCTTCTTCCTTGGGAAATGGCTCCCTTCTCTCCTGGCCACTTCTCTTTTGGAATGGCCGGCTTTGTTTGGTGCCGCAGGGAATCCACTTTTCTGGAGCGTCGTGCCGGTTTTCCTGCTTTCACTCATCGCTTATCCGTGGAAAAAAGCAATCGGACTTTCCTTCGGTTTTGCCGCAGGAACGGCCGCATTTCTCCTGACTCAGGCTGTTTCACCCGTTACCGGTCTAAGCTGGATTCCGGGCGCCTTGCTCGAATCAGCATGGCTCCTTTTGAATGGCCTGCTCTGCCTGGTTGTGGCTGTTATGGTCTCCTTCCGGCTGCGTTAATCCATTCCTTCTAATGTTTTAGTAAGGGGCTGTCCTTGCATTCCCAACGGCAGGGACCAGATTAGTTTTTGTGTTTGCAGCTACCGGAGAAAATGATCGTTCTCTCGTCGAGAAATATCCACCGTTCCGTTTGTTGACAATTCGCGTTTGTTGTAGTTATACTGCCTTTTACTTTGAGAGAGGTGTAGGAATGAAGGACCATGTGTTCTATCTCGTGGATGCGAATGTAGCTGTTCCTTTGCAGAACCCATTTAAAATTCAAAAGAGGTTTGTTGAAACAACAAATTTTGTGCCGGAAATGCTGCCGAATCCTACAGACCAACCTGTTCTTACTCATTCAAGTGCAATTATTTCAAAAGGAGACAAGTGGATGCTGGAGCTCGATTTTCTAATGGAAAACGATTCAATTAGTCGTATGAAATCTCCTTTTTCTCCTTCAGATTCTTTTCTTCGTTTGATGGCTGATGAAGATGATGGCAAAAAGAAAGAGGACTGGGACGAAGACGAAGAAGAGTGGGATGATGAAGAGGATGACGATGACGATGATGATGAAGACTGGGATGAAGATGACGAAGATTGGGATGAAGATGAAGACTGGGACGACGAAGATCTAGATGATGAAGATGAAGAATGGGAAGAGGACGACGAAGAAGAGTAGTCCCACCTTTTAAACCGCAGTTCTTATTCAGGCGAGGCGATGCTCCCATCGTGAGTTTCGCCTCGCCTTTTCCGTTTGACAGCCACACCGCACATCCCTCCTATTGACTTCCCGTTGACCTGCGTATAGTCTATGACCGATGTTCAATGAACATCGGTCATTTTATGACGTATATCATATTTTAGCCTCTTGAGCCTTTTGAGCCTACTTGAGCCGGAGTTCCTATGTGGCGATTGGCGCTTAAGAATTTGATCCATGACCGAATCCGGTTATTCATCACGCTGACGGGAATTTCCTTCTCTGTGGTTTTGATCCTGATTCAAGTCGGTATGTTCCTTGGCATGACAGCCAATTCTTTCACGGTGATCGAACATTCAGCAGGGGACATCTGGATCATGGCCCGCAACTCGCAAAACTTCGATATGGTAAATCCTTTTCCGGAATCACTCGTGACCGCAGCCCGCTCTGTGAGCGGTGTGGAGTGGGCTGAAAATCTCATTCAACAATTTGCCTACATGAGACTGGAAAATGGGGGGACGGAACAAATTGAAATTATCGGATTCGACTTGAATGGAAAAGTGGGACGACCCTGGAACGTAATTCAGGGCGACTTAAAGAATCTCAGGGGAAGCGACGCGATTTTTGTCGATGAATCGGCAATGGATCGGCTCGGACCAATCAGAGTAGGAGAGAACCGCGAACTGGTTCGAAAAAAGGTTCGAATTGCCGGGATCACGAGCGGCATCATGTCCTTCACAACGGCGCCTTACATTTTTACAAGCTACGAAACGGCCCAGCGAATTGTGCCGGAGCAGCTTGCCGGCAAAACCACCTACATTGTTGTGAAGGTGGCTTCCGGTTTCTCAGTGGAAAAAGTAAAGAAGCAATTGCAGCAACGTTTTCGGAACTATGACGTGCACACCAGCTCGGATTGGGCAAAAAAGACTCGCGACTACTGGACCTGGCAAACGGGCATCGGCGTTGGTTTCTTCGGCAATGCATTTATGGGTTTCATCGTGGGATTGGTGATTGTAAGCCAAACCATTTACTCCGCTACCATGGATCACATTCGCGAATACGGAACCTTGAAAGCAATTGGCGCTAAAAATTCCCATGTATATTCCGTCATTTTGATACAGGCTGGATTCTCTGCTGTTGCAGGGTTCCTCCTGGCAACCATTCTGCAACAAATCGTGTTGATTCTGAAGCCGATTACTTTGCAAATCGATGCGCCTCCCGCGCTCTATTTAGGAACCTTTCTCTTAACTCTTTTCATGTGCGGTCTTGCGGCTACGATCTCCGTAAGGCGCGTTGCGTCGATCGATCCGGTTGAAGTTTTCAAAGGATAAAAAACAATAGGGGAGATTATGAAACCGATTCTTCAAGCAATTAATCTGAAAAAAATCTATGGCGATCCAAATTCTGTTACACGTGTTGTTGCCCTTCAAGATGCCTCACTCGATCTTTTCGCCGGCGAAGTGGTCAGCATCATGGGGCCATCTGGCAGCGGGAAGACCACGCTGATCTCCATTATGGGTTGCATTTTGCATCCGACCGCGGGACAGCTTTCTATCGATGGAAAACTGATTACGGATCTCAATGAATCCTCTTTGCCCGAGATCAGACGAAAATATATTGGATTTGTTTTTCAAGCTTACAACCTGTTTCGTTCGCTTACCGTTCAGGAGAATATAGAACTGGCTCTTGAACTGAAAGGCATTCCCAATGCGTTCCTTTCCAGACAGGCGGCAGATTTGCTGGACCTTGTCGGGTTATCGCACCGTGCGCGATTCCTGCCGGCCGATTGCAGCGGCGGTGAAAAGCAGCGGGTCGCGATTGCTCGCGCTCTCACTGGTGATCCGCCTCTCATCCTTGCCGATGAACCGACTGCCAACCTGGATTCCAGGACAGGCGGAGAAATCCTTGCGTTGTTCGAAGGTCTCGCCCGCGAACGAAACAAGAGCGTTGTCATCGTCACTCATGACCCGCGTATCCATCGGATCGAGCACCGGCCCGTTTGCATCGAGGATGGCCGAATTCAGGAGGTTGCCCATGCGTAAAATTATTGCTATAACCATAGTACTATTTCTGTCGGCTGGCGCCTGGTTTTTATGGTCCGGTGAAGAGAAGCCTGCAAATCCGCAACCGCGCGTTCCCGATTCCTTATCTGCGGAAGGACGGATTGCTGTTCAGCCGGACCGGCGCGCGCTCCTTTCCGCGGAAATGGCCGGACGTATCGAAAAAATGTTTGTGGATAATCTTGCTCCGGTTCAAAAAGGACAGATTCTCGCAGTGCAATACAACGCCGACCTGCAGAATCGCATTCTGCAAACAGAAGAATCGTACCGCATGGCAGAAGCTCGTTACCGGGAACTGGCTTCCGGTTATCGGATCGAAGAAGTGGATGAGGCCTCTGCTGATGTACGCAAGGCTGAATCGGAGCTGGAACTCGCAAGACAGAATGAAGATCGGGACCGGCGATT
This sequence comes from Acidobacteriota bacterium, assembly GCA_046714535.1. Taxonomy (GTDB): domain Bacteria; phylum Acidobacteriota; class HRBIN11; order JAKEFK01; family JAKEFK01; genus JAKEFK01. The sequence continues at coordinate 4,455 of JBKKAT010000282.1, forward strand.
GTTCCTGGAACAAGTGGTTGCTCAATCACGATATGATGCGACGATAGCAGAAAGGAAGAGCGCGGAGGCAGGGTTGGCCGCCGTTCAGGAGCGTTTTAAAAAGTACAGCCGCGGCGCGCGAAAAGAGACAATCGCTGCCGCACATGCGGACATGATGTCGCAGAAGTTTGCTCTGGATTCGCTGAAAGCCACGTACGAAAAAACCTTTTTGAAATCCCCGTTGGATGGCATTGTGATCCGCAGATATTTGAATACTTTTGAGTTTGCCGATACAGCTACGCCGGTTGTTGAAGTTGCGGATCTCTCAGAAATGATCGTGGAAGCGGAGATCAATGAAATGGATGCGGGCCGCATTACGCACGGATTGAAAGCAATCGTGACGTCCGACGCTTATCCCAACCGCACATTTCAGGCGCAGATCTATGAAGTCAGCGAAGCGTTGAAATCCCGTACTTCCGATCCCGAGGATCCGGCGGTGATTGTGGATCAGAAGATTTTGCCCGTAAAAGTAAAATTCCTCCAGGAAGTGCCGCTAAAACTGGGTATGAGAGTTGACTTAAAGATCTTATTGTAAGATCTTTTGTATCTCAATCTGGAGGCGAACCTTGCAAGAAGATCCGATTAAAGTTTTTGAAGAAGTAAAAGAAAAAATCTCTCATCTCAGAGGTTATCTTTGAAATAGAAAACAAGAAGCAAGAGCTGCAGGAAATCGAGAAGACGATTGCTGCAGAGGATTTCTGGCAGGACCAGCAGAAGGCGCAAAGCGTTCTGCAACGGCGCGCACGATTAAACGAAGTCATCGAAGAATTCCAGGGTTATCAGCGGAATGTTGAGGATCTGGATGTCTGGTTTCAACTGGCTGGTGAAGGGGAAGCCGTCGGTGACGAAATTAAACAGACTCTGCAGCAGCTAAAAACGAAAATCGAAGATGCGGAGATCAAAGCGCTTCTTTCCGGAGAAAACGATCATCGCAATGCTATATTGACCATCCATCCGGGAGCCGGCGGAACCGAATCTCAGGATTGGGCATCGATGCTGTTGCGAATGTATTTGCGCTGGGCCGATTTAAAGGGATATGAAGCTCAGGTGCTTGATAGCAATCCGGGAGATGAAGCGGGTATCAGCCGTGCAACAATAGCCATTAACGGACCCTTCGCGTATGGTTATCTTTCTGCAGAAGGAGGAGTGCACCGGTTGGTCCGGATTTCTCCGTTTGATGCCAACAAACGCCGCCATACTTCGTTCGCTTCCATTTTTGTCTATCCCGACATTGAAGAAGATATCGAAATTAAGGTGGAAGAAAAAGATCTTAAAATTGATACTTACCGCGCCGGTGGTCCGGGAGGTCAGCACGTGAATGTGACCGATTCCGCTGTCCGGATCACACATCTGCCAAGCGGGATTGTTGTTCAATGTCAGAATGAACGTTCCCAGTTCCGCAATCGTGAAGTGGCGATGAAAGTCCTCAAGGCGCGATTGTATGAACATCACATGAAGGAACAAAAAGAAAAATTGCAAGCCATTGAAGACAGCAAACGGGAGATCGGTTTCGGGAGTCAAATCCGATCTTACGTCCTTGCCCCGTACCGGATGGTTAAGGATCATCGCACGAAAGTAGAAAGAGGCGATGTGGATCGGGTATTGGATGGAGATCTAGACGATTTTATCAAAGCCTATTTGCTCTCCAAAAAAGAAACAACATCATGATCTCAGGAATCGGAATTGATTTGATTGAAGTGCGCCGGATCCGGGAAGCGATCGAAAAGTACGGAGATCGCTTTCTCAAACGTATCTATACCGGCATAGAAATAGAGTATTGTTCCTCCAAAAAAAATGCCGCCTTGCACTATGCCGGTCGCTTTGCTGCTAAGGAAGCCGCTTTCAAAGCACTGGAACGGGGATGGGGTGGTGATCTTAGCTGGACTGAAATCGAAGTCTACAACGAGCCTTCCGGCGCGCCGAGAATTGTTTTTTACGGAAAAGCACTCGAGTTGATTCGACAGAAGAATGTTCTTCGTGCTTTCGTGACCATTTCACACATAGAAGAGCATGCGACCGCCGCAGTTGTTTTAGAGGTATAAGTAGCCAACGATTCTCCGTGGACATCATTTGTTCGCATCGTTGCCGCCGACATAGCCGAGCGTTCGAAGCATTTCCTCTTCTTCTTCACTCAGGGAGGGCCCTTCGTGTTTTTTGTGCGCCATTTCCGCTTCCCGGCGATGCGTTTCCAACAGGCCTTTCAGACTCGATAGCTTTTGGAATTTCCCGGGATCTGTGCGCGCCAGATTGTTTTTTTCCAGCGGATCCTTCGTCAAATCGTAGGCTTCCCATTTTGAAAAACTCGTTGTCGGGGTGTGAATCACTTTGATGCTGCCGTTGGTTACCGAAAAAGCGTTATGAGTGGCTTCCGGGCGAAAGGTGCAGGCATAGGTCCATTGCCTGTTGAACTGTTTTGAAATTGCCCAATCGATGGGAGACTTGCTTACAGAACGTCTGAGCGACTGCCCTTGCATGGGCTTCTTGTTTGGCACATGAGTCAGATCCAGAATCGTGGGCATGATGTCCAGTTGATTGACTAAAAGATCGATTCTTTTTCCTGTCTGTCCGATCCGCGGATAGTAGACGATAAACGGAATGTGTGTTGTCTCATTCCATAACTTATCCACGTGGCCGAGGAAGCCGTGAGTTTTCAACCCCTCTCCATGATCTGCGGTCACAATCACGATCGTGTTGTTCAGAAGCCCCCAGTTTTCCAGCTTTTGCCAGAGAATGCCAATGTGTTTATCAACAAACTGTACTTCCTTTGCGTAGTGTCTTCGGATTTCCGGAGCGCGATTCTCCCACACTCCTCCGGACAAACGCACCTGTACTTTTTGCGGAACGTTTTTTTGATTCCGTAGAACAATCGATGCTTTATCCAGGAAAATCCGGGCTTGAGTCCCGCTTCGTAATTTGAGCTCGGTCCAACCCTTTCCAAATGACAATTCTTTGCCTTCGTCCGGTGTGACGAAAAGATTTTGATCGATGTAGCGCCTCGATTGATCCCTCTCTCCTTGTAGAATCGCATGAAGTTCAATCACGTTCTCGCCAGGTTGCGAGACAAAATCAATGGGAATCTTTTCTTTCTTCGCAAGGCAATATTTTCCGAACGACTTTCCGTTGAGGAATACTTCTGTGTCAGGAGGAGCGTCGAAAGGAACATAGGGTTCATGTGGATCGGAGTAATGAAGCCATGCAAAAAATTTGCGGTTCCTGTTTTTTTCGATCCACGGCAATGCGGCATCATTTACCTCTGATGCCCACTTGTAGGAGCGTCCGTTCGTGCGATCAAAATCGTCATCATACTTATCAAAACCCTGAGCTAATCCGAATGTGGCCGCCAAAACACCCAGAGAAATAAACCCGCCCGTTGTATAACCTCTTCGTTCCATGAGGTCGGTAAACATCGGAAACTTATGCTGAAATCTGTCCCCATTGTTAAACACATTTACATCATGAGGATGATGGGAAGTGAAAATAGAGGCGTGCGCGGGCATTGTGATCGGAATGAGACTGAATGCATTCGTGAAAAGCACTCCTTCGCGGGCGATGCTGTCGATATGTGGAGTGGGCGCAGCTTTCGGATTGTAACAGCTCAAATAGTCGGGCCGTTGCGTATCAATCGTGATCAGGATTACGTTATAGGTTCGATAGGAAAAATAAACGTGAACAAGAATTCCAATTGCGAGCCCGATGAGTGATAAAAACAGGAGTTTCTTCAACATTCTATGCCTGACAAAAGCCATCCATGTTAAACGTATTTTATTGCGATTTCAATATTTAAAGTTAATATTGGGATTTTTAAGGAGATAGTTTATGAAAAAGATAGCGCTCATTCTGCTTCTTTTCCTGCCGTTGGTGAGTAGTCCGGCATCAGACGACTTCAGAAAATACTGGTATCAAGGGAAGGGGGAGTTAACGCGGTATTCGCTTGAGCAGGCGCGATACGGCGAAATCCACAAGGGTGAGGCGGTTTTAATTTTTGTGACCGAACCATTTTTAACCGACAGGCAAGTCAAGATGGATTCCGGAAAATCTTCCGCAGCTGTCTCCGTTTTGAAGTTGAATCTTACGAAGAAATTTAATACGGGAATTTATCCCTATTCTTTGATGACTTCTACCTTTTCGCCGGTTGATTTTCAAAAGCAGCGAACACTCAAAGTAACCTCTTCCACGCAGGAATGGTGTGGACACACGTTCAGTCAGTTGAATTTTCGGAACAACGCTTATCAGGCTTTGCTTCGTTCTTATTTTGAGGAAGAAGGGGATCAGAATCTGACCTTGAAGGGGGCCTGGCTGGAAGATGAGATCTGGACCCGGATTCGTATTGCGCCGGAGACTTTACCGGTAGGCGATGTTGAGATAATTCCTGCGTTGCAATTTGTAAGGCTTGGTCACGTTGATTTGAAGGTGGAGCCTGCTACTGCGCAACGAAAGCGGGAAGGGAACAGGGAGATCTACACGTTACAGTACAAGAACTTGAAGCGAACGGTTGTCATTCACTATGACGCAACTTTTCCCTATGCGATCCAATCCTGGGAAGAAAAGACAGCCGGTGGTTTTGGTCCAAATGCGACAATGCTGACGACTCGAGCAGTGAAAACTCACAGCATCCTTCTGGATTACTGGAATAAGCACAACGTCACCGACGCCCCGTACCGCAAAAAACTCGGCTTGAATAATTAATGACCGCCGGCTTTAGCCGGCATAAAGGGAAGGCAGGCTTTA
>JBKKAT010000283.1:0-4210 GCA_046714535.1 Acidobacteriota bacterium
GTCCATTTCTTCCGAATGCAGTTCGCGAATTGTGCGAATCCACTCTTCTTTAGCCTCCGGACCTTTTCTCGCCAGGACCTGGGCAAGAAAAGATAAGGTTTCCGGTGTCCTGGGCATGATGCGAACAATCTCTTCGATAGTAACCCTGTCGCCGACAATCGCAAAAAGTTGACGCAGCGTCTTGGGACGGGCTTGCATTCTAACCGCATTCTGAAAATACAATAACGCTTCTTCCTTTTGACCTGTGTCCAAAAAATAGCTCAAAGCAAGCATATAGAGTCTAACGTTTGAAGGATTTCGCTCCAGAGCGGCGCGTATCAGTTTCCCGGCTTGCTCTTTACAGCACTCTTGTTGGCTTATGTAATTGAAATAGGATAAGAACACATCGAAATTAGCGGGTGATCGAACTACGGCTGCCTTAAAAAGACGTTTTACTTCTGAAGGGTCATGAGACCGGAATTGCAGCCATTTTGCGGCGGTAGAACAGTACCTTCCGCTGTGCAAACCAACGCTGGAGATCTTACCCGGTTCGCTTACAGCAAGCCGGCTGTCCTCAAACACAATCAAACAGAAAAAGAAATAGGCAGCCATTAGAGCCAGCGAAAAAGTGTACTGCAAAAGCGCGTTTCTGTTAGATGGTTTTGTCTTCGGCACCTGGTGTTCTCCCGAATAAGGCCAAGATTACGACTCCATTGACCGCTATAGCCGGTATCTGAATTCCGAAATCGGTGAGGCTATGCAATCCGAGTGTCACAAGTGAGCAGAACGCTCCCAACTGGATCAGCAGGATGCGGCTGATCGATCTTTTTAAAAGCTGACGCAACCGCCGGAATATGAAAAGAAACAAACTGATAAACACAAAAAGGGCGACCACCCCGTATTCGGACAAGAACTGCAAATAATCATTGTGCGCGTATCGATAAACGTCGTTGGCGATAAAACTTCTATACATGGGAAACATTTGCATAAACGTTCCCCCGCCTGTCCCGGTTATGGGAAAATCCAGAAAAATAAGCAACGTATCGCGGTATAAAAACAAGCGGGCTCTTTCAGCGGTAAATTCAGTCGAGATCTTTGCAAACCGTGCAAATAACGGCTCCCAGATAATACCCAGAGTGACGGCCGCGATCAGAAACAATACCAAAAGAATGAAAAGACCTGTTGAAAGACCTTTGTTGAGTAAACTGTATAGTAAGAAGAACATCAACACCATTACAGCGGTAAACAAGATACCGCTTCTGGACAACGAACAAGCGATAGCGACAGGAATCAGCAATGTTATGACAGGCAGCAGCAGTACCTTGCTCCCCTCATTCTCCAGAACTCTTGCTATTCTTTCCTTCAACGACCTTCGAACTCCTCTGCTGGACTGATGGAGATATCCGGCGATTAAACCAAAAAGTAAGGGAAGGGACATTTCGAGATATGTGGCGTAGTGATTTCGGTTGATAAACGTTCCGGTTGCAACGTCGAAATTTACTATTTTCTTGAAAGCGAAAATGTGCTGATGTTTCGTAAAATATTCCGCCAGACCGTAAGCTCCCTGAAACGCCGCTGAACCGATCACAGCGACAAGAACAAAACGATAGTAATCATTTGACGGAACTCCATTCATGATTACGAGATAGATGAAGAAATATGCCAGGTATTCTAATAACTTCGAAACACTTCCAAAAGCATCCAGTGAAATCGGGTGGAATCCAATTTTCGTTTCTGCTGCCCCGGCCGCTGTTTCGTAAAGATGAGCCGTCTGCGGAGACAGAATCTTGCTGACAAAATGCGGTAAAGGCAAAACCTGAAAAACGAGAAAACCCAGCAGAACGAGTGCCAGGAATTCAATTTTTGTATTACGGACCGGAAACCCGAAGACTGAATAGAAATTCGACTGTGGCCGAGGCTCCGAATCCGATTCCATTACCAGATTTGTAGCCTTGTATTTCCGCGGCCACTTTCCGAAAGTTAAAATACGAAGTACCTGGCCTGCAAACGCATGTCGATGAAAGAAGGGGGCACGCAGATATTGCTCTTTTTCTTCTTGCTGCAATTGACGAAAAAAAGATAGATATTCCGGATCTCCAAAGAAAAGCAGTTTGGTAATCCATAATAGGAAGCAAAGACCGGCTGCTATTTCAAGCCAGAAGATGGAGCGCAATTCGACCGAACCAAAAGGCAAAGGAACCAGTAAAATCACCAGACACAGCAGAGTGATAATGATTCGATCCAGAAATCTGGTCGGGGCACTATCCTTATAAAATTGATGCAGTGAGAAACGTTTCAAACACCATTCCTGTCGCCTTCTCTCCTTCCCCAAATCCCGTATTTTTCAAAAGCTGAACAAGAAAACATCGATTTTACAATAAGTGAGGCATTCAGAACAATGAGTAGTTCTACGCAAGTAGCTGTCTCGCTTTTTCCTGAATGACCGCCTCGATGCGGCCTTTGAAGGGTGTTGCGGCGAAAGGTAAACTGCCTTGAATTTGCACTTCCCGTGAATCAACCTGGACTGTTCCGGAAATATCGAAGCCCATCACCTTAAAACCAAATACACCACTGGAGCCTTTCCATTCTTCCGTCACATCCGTGACTTTATCCGCAAATTGAGCTTTTACATCATTGACGAGATTCTTGATGCGACGCGCAGCTTCTTCAGGATCCAGGGAATGAGGAACGACGACTTTAACGTTCGGCATAAATCAATCCTTAACGGAAGATATAAGATAACCAAGAATCTTAATCTTAGTTGTCTTTGTTATCTTCTGTTCAATAAATCATTCATGATTACAATTCAAATTACGATTCTGCATCTATCTTGCTTTTCTGAGCTTCTTCCGGTTTTCGTCGGCCCGGGCCATCGGTTTGTTATCCCGCGCCAACTGAACACTTTTTTGCAGAGCATCCATCAGGTCGGTCACTTTAGGACGCTGCGTCGGAGTCACCACGGTCAGCTTACGACCATGAATTTTGGCTTCCAACATCTCTTCCATCTTGCTGATGTATTCGTTTTTGAATTCTTCAATATTCAAAGGTTCCGAGAGACTGTCAATTAATTGTTTGGCCAGATCCAATTCCTTGGGTCTCAGTTCCGTATCCTTACTCACACGGAATTCGTTCTCACGAATCTCGTCAGCATACAGCATGGTGTGAACCAGCAATCCTTCCATACCGGGACGAATCAGGACGAGATATTCATGATTCCTCATGACCAATCTGCCTACTGCAGCTTTCCCCATATCATCCATTGCCCGGGAGAGAAGAGCGAAAGCTTTTTCGCTTCCTTTGTCCGCGCCGACGTAGTAAGTGCGTTCGAAATAAATGGGATCAATTTCTTTGATTTCCACAAATTTCAAAATATCCAGGATCGAGCTCGATTCCGGTTTTACCGATTTGATGTCTTCGTCGTTAATAATGGCGTACTGATTCTTTTCATACTGATATCCTTTGATCAGCTCCGAACGTTCCACTACCCGTTCGCATTGCGGACAGTAATTCTGAAGGTTGATGCGTCCGCGGCATTCGTTATGCAAAAGATTAAAGGAAACATCGTGTGAAGCAGTGGCTGTAAACATTTTGACGGGAATCGAAACAAGTCCGAATGAGATTGTGCCTGTCCATACTGACGTCGCCATTCTGAGCCTCCTTCAAAAAGTGACCAGTGACTAGTGGCCGGTACCGGTCACTTATATCTTAACGTGAATAGCTGTACGAAACCATTATCGTGCTTCATCTCTAAATAGTCGGCCTGAACAGGGTCAAATCGACCGCGGGACAGCGACCTTTCATCCGGGCCCCAAAAGAGCCAGTTTGCTTGTGCCTGTCCGAATAATTGACTGGATCTTGGCTGCACCGCCGGGGTGGAGAAGAACTCAGCGATCAATCTACTTTTTTCGAAGTAGCGCGCTGTCTGTATTCTCTGGGCGGCCACAACAGGTCTCCCTGCATAGGCGATCAAGAAATTCCCGCTCGCCTCAGTGGAAAGAATGGCTTCTTTGGGATCTGACAGCTCCTTCAAACGGCGCATCGCGTTTAAAAAGGAATCCGGCATGTATTGCGGAGGCGATTGGCGGGCTATAGCAACCAGATCTTTCCGCAGCGGAGTAAAATGCGAAAGACTCAACAATACTAATACAACAGTAGCGACCAGGGTTTGGAACACCGGGCGGGAGATGAAATCCAGCAGCCGCAGTAAGCCGAAGGAAGCAAAAAGAGCTGT
>JBKKAT010000284.1:0-5061 GCA_046714535.1 Acidobacteriota bacterium
GTCTCGATCTGTCTAACACCCTCGATGTTCACATGGATGGGGGAAGCGTATCCTGGACCATCCCCATCCCATCTCCATTTTGCTTTTCCGATGTTTGTATCAAACGCCATCAAGGAGCCTTTTCCGGGACCTCCCGCGTGGACAATCAACAAACCATTTTCTACAGCGGGGGACATCGCTGTGCCGAAATCGGGAGCCGTTACAGGAAATTCTTTTTTGAAATCGTTTCGCCACAAAAGTTTTCCTTTGCGAGCATCGTACGCGGAAAGAATTCCACTGATTCCAAATGTGAACACTTTTCCATTAGCCACCAGCGGAGTGGATTTAGGCCCTTTGCCATGCGGAATTGCCGCTGGATTCATCGTATAAGGCGCCGGATAAGTGTCCTTCCATACAGGCTTTCCTGTTGCTAGATCATAAGCAGCAACAACTTCCTCTTCACCAACTCTGCTGATCAAGAAAACTGTCTTTCCCGAAATGACAGGTGAGGAGTGCCCCAGGCCCACTTCAATTTTCCATACTTGAGTGAGCTTCTCCGGTAAAGTTTTAGGACCGGTGAAACCACGAAAGTTTGCTGTCCTGTTTGGGCCTCGCCATTGATTCCAATCTTCAGCCGCAACAGGATGCAACAACGTCAGCAAGAAAAACACCAAAAGCGAATGACGAAACACTATTACCTCCTTTTAATCCCGTTTGTAAACTTTACCCCGTTTCATAACGAATGCGGGTTTTTCCAGCAAACTTACGTTCTCCAACGGATTTCCTTCCACCGCGATCAAATCAGCTCTCAATCCTTCCGCTATCTCACCGCGGTCTGTCAGAGACATCAGATCCGCTGCGTTCGCGGTTGCTGATTGAATTGCATGAAGCGGTGACATCCCACGTTTTACCAGCGCGCCGAATTCTTTTGCATTGTCGCCATGCGGAATCTGCCCGCTGTCACTTCCAAAGGCCATTTTTACTTTTTTCTTCAGCGAATCACGAAACGCCTTTTCGAACAACGGGAATTCATCTTCAATTTTCTTTTTGATTTCGGGTTTCAGTCCGGAAAGATCCATCGTATCCAGAGTATACATAGTAGGCACAAGATAGGTTCCTTTGCGAACCATCTCATCAATGGTCTTTTCCGTCATGATGCCGGTATGCTCAATGGAGTCTGCTCCGGCTTTCATCGCATTTACGATACTTTCTTCTTCCCACACGTGTGCCGCGAACTTGACGCGTCTCTGATGAGCTGCGTCAGCCATTGCTTTGAGCTCTTGCTCCGTAAAAGTCCCTTGATCGGCGCAGACCTTAATCACTTTTGCGCCATGTTTGATTTGGAGACGCACCGCTTTTACAAGAGAGTGAAGATCATCGCCCAATCCGTATTCCGGGCCTGGATTTATAAGCGTTGGATCGGCTCTTGTCTGGTCGCATGCACTCCCGGTTGTGGCAATGATATTGCCGGATGGATAAACGTCAGGTCCTTCCACAAGATCTTTTTCGATTGCACGCATCAAATTGATATCTGCAAAACAACAGGCGCCAAGATCGCGCACCGTTGTGAATCCTGCCAGTAGAGTGATCCGTGCATTTTTTGCGCCGACCAGAGCATACGCAACGGCGTAAGCGTGCGGTTGCCTTCCAATATCGAGCCAGTAGTTGCCGGCATCGTAAGTGAGATGCGTGTGAACGTCGATCAAGCCGGGGAGCAAGGTCATTTTCGGCAAATCGATCACCGTAGCATTCTTTGGAATTTCTCTGGGATTGATAGAAGCGATTTTCTCGCCTTGAATCAGGAGGACCGGATTCGCGATCAGCTTACCCGTTTTTACATCGAGCATTTGGGACGCCCGGATTACAATCTGACTCGATTTCTCCTCCGCAGATAAAAAGGAGCCAAACAAAATTGCAAATAACATGCATAGTGCTTTCATAGTTCTTTGATAATACAACAGACTCTTTTAAGCTATTGCTGAACAAATGAATCGAATCATTTTTCTGATCGCTATCGCGTGTGCGGCTGCAAGCGCCTTTTTGTGTTGGAGTGTGCTTGGTTTGATTCCACATATACCTGATGAACTGGCGTACCTGTATCAAGGTCACATTCTTTCGACAGGTCGTTTATGGGTGGAACCTCCCGCGGTTCCGGAGGCCTTTACGGTCCAATGGGACCACATACTGCGTGATTCAGGAAGGTGGCGCAGCCTGTATCCACCGGGTTGGCCGATGTTACTTGCTGCCGGCTGGTTGATTCGCGTCCCCTGGTTGATCAATCCGCTGCTGCTCGGCATTTCGATCATTGGACTGTTCAAAGTTGCAAAACAACTTTTTGATGAAAGGACGGCTTTGCTGGCTGTCATCGCATTTGCCACTTCACCCTTTGTTTTGTTGATGAGCGCCGGATTCATGGCTCATCAAGCGACCTTTTGCTCTGCCATATGGTGCGCCTTTTTTCTTTTTCGTGGCACCGGAAAGGATTTCCTGATAGCGGGTATGCTCGGCGCGTTTACATTTATGATCCGCCCTTATACCGCACCATTTCTTTTGTTTCTCTTGTTTTTATGGAGTTTCTGGAATTCAAAAGAGAAAATCCGATCAGTTGCTCAAATTCTAGCCGGTGCAATTCCCTTACTGCTCCTATTTTGCCTTTATCACTATTTGCTTTTTGAGTCTTTTTTTCGAACAGGGTACTCGTATGATTCAAACGCAGATTTTCGTGGCTCATTAGTCAATTACTTTCGTTTGAATATTCCCTGGTATTTTTCGAACCTGAATCACTGTCTGTGGGGATGGCCCTGGCCCGACCTGTTGATTTTCATCCCGCTGCTCATTCCGCACAGAAAGTGGAAAATGGACCTGCTTTTGTTTCTTTGTTTTCTCAGTTTGTTGTTTGCTTATTCGCCGTTTTACTACAGAGATATTGTCTATGCAGGTCCGCGTTACATTTATGAAGCGGTCGGGTTCCTGGCAGTTCTTGCGTCAAGATCGATTCTCATTGTGGAGGAGTGGATCGAACGTTTTAGCGGCAGGAAAAGCGCTCCGTTGTTCGCCTTATTGTTTCTTTTCCCTTTGGTGTCCACATTACCGCAGCAAATGGACTATCACAGACAGGCTTATCACGGACAAACCAGCGAGTTGCTGGATTTGGTCGACGCAAACGGTGTGGGAAAAAACGCGTTGATTGTGATCAGCGGTGATCCTCACGTATTTCGCACATTTTTTCTGGAAAACGGTTTGGAGCCTGCAAAGTCGGAAAGAGTCTTTGCGCGCGATGTTGACGGTTTACGGGAAGCAATTTTCAAGGCGTATGACCGGAAAGAGATCTGGATGATGCGAATTGAACTGACTCCCTTGAAGGGCCCTAATCTGTACGACGATCGCGCCGCGATTCGCTCGGTAAAATGGGAACGAATCAAGTAAAATTTTAACGCAAAGGCGAAAGGACGCTAAGATTTTGTTTTACGTACGAGATACGTGCTTTGTTTTCCGTAAAGTAGTGAGTAGGAGCGAGGGGAGATTGGGCTTTGAAATAATCGGCCAGCACATCACGAATCAGAACTTCATGATGGATGTGAATGCGCCCCACGGGGATACTATCGTAAACATAATGCTGGAAATCGCCCCCTTCGACCGGATACGTATTGGTTGCAAGCCGGTACGTTTTCTTTTCATCGATCGGAATTCCGCGTAAATCCTTTACAGACACAACAAGGTCCCGTTCCCAATCTTCTTGTTTTCCGTCGCTATTGAGATCCCGGTTCCAGGGTCCAGGCTGTCCAGCAGGCACTTTCATGGTCGACACTTTTAAGCCGCTGATGGAGGGTGGTCCGAGAACTCCGCTGAACGAAATCTCCAACAGCGAAATCAATTCTTTCCCGGTGATATCCACGATTGCCAGATTATTGCTGAAGGGCATCAGTTTGAAAACGTTTTCGTACGTCACGGTGCCCTCGGGAAGATTACTGCGAATTCCGCCGGCATTCATCAGCGAAAAATTTGCCGAGCCTTGTCTCTGGGCGCCGTAAAGGACTGCATCAGCCATGAGATTTCCGAGTGCGCTTTCCGCAGTTTTATCCTGCGGGAAGGGGGCTGTGGTTTTTGCAATAACCCGCCGCTTAAAATTTAAAGCCATTTTACGGTAAGGAGACATTCGCTTCGTGACATCAAATGCCACAGCAGTATCAGGGACCGGAACAAATGGGTCAAACCTGGCCTGGACTTTTCCGTTGCTCCTGGTTAAGTGCATCGTTCCCACTGTCTGTGCGCTGATTCCTGTTTGGATCAACGGAAAACCCTCAAGAACTTGTTGCACGCGAATATGACTGTGACCGCCCACAATTGCATCAACAATTCCGGAAGGCAGTTCCTTGATCAGAGAATACAGTGCTGTATCCTTCAAGCTCTTTCCATCTGATTCATAGCGAAGACCATCATGAATTAAGAGCAAGACCCAATCGCATTTCTTTTTTTCACGGAGCCATTTTGCCTGCGCAATGATTCCCGGAGCGGGAGGGTCAAATCTCTTGCCTTTCAGGAAATCGGGATTCGTAATATTCGTTGTGATCGCAGTCGTTGCGCCGATGATTCCGACTTTCTGGTCCGCTTTTTCCAGAATCACAGAGGAGGAAAGAACGGTTTGCTGACCAAGCGCGTTGCAATTCGGACCGGGAGATTCGCATGGGACCACAGGATCCAGAATGAAATTAACAGATAGAAAGGGATACTTCGCTTCCTTCATCCTCTCTTTGAACGCGCCCATTCCATCTTCGCCTTTTCGAACGGTCACTCTCTGCGGCACATCGGGACCATAGTCCAGTTCATGATTTCCCAGCGCCGCGGCCTCCAACCCAATCAAGCTGAAAAATTCCACAACTGCTTTTCCTTTGCTGATGTTTCCTTCCAGCGAACCCTGAAATTGGTCTCCCGCATCCAGATAGACCATTCGTGAGCCATACTTTTTGCGAAGATCACGAATGACGGAAGCCAGGCCTTCTGCGCGGTCCAGAGCTGCATGAAAATCGTTTGTTGCAACAACGACAATCCCTTCAGAATTGTCATTTGCCGTATCTTGAGGCT
>JBKKAT010000285.1:0-4870 GCA_046714535.1 Acidobacteriota bacterium
TCCGGTGGTTCCGGCTTCGACCAGCGCTGCGCCCCACGCCTCAGCGGTCGATTCGCCTATCTCTTTTCCTGCTTTGATTGCTCCTTTCTTGATCTGGTCAGTAATCGTTGCTTTGGAGAGATTCTTCCCTAAACTTTTTGCAGCCTGACTTATTCCGATTTTGGTTCCCTGCTTCACTCCCGTTTTTATAGCGGTTCCCGTACCGGCAGTAGCAACGGTTAGCGTTATATCAGCCGCCACTTCCAGAACAGAAAGCACCTGATCGGTGACATTCTGCGCGCAAGCTTCTTCATTGACCGTGCAGGAAGCGCCACATTCAAACGGGTGTGAGGAAGGACATTGTCCCCAACAAACAGGACCGACTCCGGCGTAACCGGCCTGACATCGCTGGTAACACAAACCCGCATCATAGATCTGGTCTGCGCCGCACGCTGGAAGCACAGTCTCACGCGTGTAGGTTTGCTTCCTGCAGGAAACCCCGATATCTTCCATACCGAACTGGCAATCAGGGCTGCAAATATTGCTTCCCACAGCATGAAACCCGGGCTTGCATTTAGGATACACAACCAATCCCACTTTTTCGCAGTTCCCTGCGCCATTGTCCCGCTGGCATCGTGAAAACATACCGGAGTCATCAAGCGCGTCTCCAAAAACCCACGGATAGCCTGCCCCTCTTCCATAGGCGTTTGGCTTTGCACAATAAGCTCCATCGTCGCGGTAACCTGAGGGGCAGTCCTGCCAGCAGACAAAGACCACGCCGGTAAATCCGGTTTTACATTTTGGATAGCAGAGTAATCCTTGTTTCTCCTGACTGAACTCGCAATCGGCCGGAATGGTTCCGATTCCGCGACCGTATGACGTTTTCCAGCAGAGGTCTTGAGCCAAAAGAGGTGTTGCAATCAGCAAAAGCAAAAAGAAAAGCACGGTGTGAACAGTTGCCAGTCGAGTCCCCATATATTCTCCAACAGCTTTCTGGACCTAAGTCCTCCATCGATCGCTTCGTGGATCGATGATAAATGAAAGCCTCCAAATTTCAAAGATTTTTTTGCGAGGCTGAACTGGAAGGAGAATATAGTCTTACACAAAGGGCAAAGGTGCCAAACCTCCTGTTGACAATCTACAGGAACGGCCCTATACTCCTGTCGAAAGACTACAGGAACAATGACAAAACGAAGTGAACTGCTGCAAGGGACGCTGGATCTCTTGATTTTACGAACGCTGGACCTCAAACCGATGCACGGGTTCGGAGTCTCCCAACGGATTCAACAAATTTCCCGCGAAGTGTTTCAAGTCAATCAGGGCTCACTTTACCCTGCGCTTCACCGTTTGGAACTGAAAGGTTACGTAGAATCTTCCTGGGGAACAACGGAGAACAATCGAAAAGCAAAGTATTACAAACTGACCAGGGCTGGAAGAAAACAATTGAACGAGGAGAAAAAGCTGTGGCGGGAATTGAGCGGAGCCATCGAGCTGATTCTCGGATCGGCTTAGTACAACAACATGAAATTCATGGCGCTGTTTAGAACTTTATTCAGGAAATCAAAAGCAGAGCAGGATCTGGATGTAGAGTTGCGTTTTCATCTGGAGATGCAAGTGGAACAAAACCGGCAACGGGGCATGGACGAAGCGGAAGCGCGCAGACAAGCGAATCTGGCGTTGGGCGGGTTGCAGCAGGCGAAAGAAAAATGCCGTGAGGTTCGTTCCGGAGTCTTCCTGGACATTCTCACGCAGGATATCAAATACGCGATCCGTTCGTTGCTGCGGGCCCCGGGATTCCTTGCGATTGTGCTGATCACACTGGCTGTGGGAATTGGCGCGAATACTGCAATCTTTTCTGTAGCTCATGCGGTGCTGCTACGTCCGCTTCCTTATCCGGATCCCGAACGTGTCGTACGAATCTGGCATCGCGAGAAAGATGGATCGCAGAGTCTCACGAATTATGTCACTTTCCTTGACTGGAAAGAGCGTCTCCGTTCGTTTGAAAATATCGCTGTGATGAGCTCATGGGAGCCGACACTGCAAGGTTATGGAGAACCAACTCCACTCGAAGGTTTCTCCGTCACCCATGATTTTTTTTCCACTCTTGGAATCGGGCCGTACCTGGGTCGCGATTTTTTACCGCAGGAGGATCGTCCGGATCACAATCGCGTCGTGATTCTCACGCATCCGTTTTGGAAAAATCGGTTGGGTGGCGACTCATCGATTATCGGCAAACAAATCAATTTAAACGGAATTCCAAGGACAGTGATCGGCGTCTTGCCGCCTCATTTTGAATCGATCGTTCGGTATACGTCTAAAGACGCTGAAATTTTTCGTCCGTTGGCTTATCAAGAAACGGATCCGTACGCGTGCAGGTCTTGCAATCATCTAAACGCAATCGGCCGGATCCGCAAAGAGGTTTCGTTTTCACAAGCGTCGGAGGAGATCGATTCTTTTGCCGCCGGCCTTGTGAAAAAGTATCCGCAGGATTACGGAAACGCGGGCGCGGCCATCATTCCCATGCAGGAACAGCTTGTTTCAGGCGTGCGGAAAATACTTCTTCTCTTGATGGCGGCTGTCGGCGTTGTTTTACTGGTCGCGTGTGTGAACATAGCAAACCTGATGCTGGCCCGTGCCACGCGCCGGTCGCGGGAAATGGCGATTCGCGGTGCGCTGGGAGCGAGCCGTTCCCGGTTGCTGCGACAGCAACTAACCGAGAGCGCGCTGATTACGCTTACCGGCAGTGGACTCGGAATTACATTTTCCATTTGGGCAACAGATGTTCTGATCCGGAATGCACCAGCAACGATTCCGCGGCTGCAAACCGTCCAGATGGATCTGAACGTACTACTGTTTGCATTGGGCGTTACGGTGATCTCCGGACTTCTTTTTGGTCTGATCCCTGCGCTCCAGAGTTCGCGACTGCATTTACAGAAAGACCTTCAAGAATCGGCAAGGTCAGCTCCCTCCGACCGGCAGAACCTTCGTAAGAGTCTTGTCGTCGCAAACATCGCTCTTGCTTTGATGCTCCTGAGCTGCGCAGGTCTTTTTCTAGAATCAATCCGCCAATTACTGTCGCAGAAACTCGGTTTTGAAAAAGAAAATGTGATCACAATGGCAATCAACTTGAGCGGCTTGCAGTTCGAGGAACCGCAGCGAATCCATTCTTTTTATCAGCAATTGCTGGATCGGATTCATGCGTTGCAAGGGGTCGAGAGCGCCGGCATCGTAAATCAATTGCCGCTCACTTCGAATCTGGATATGTATGGAGTGGAAGTTCGCGACAAGCCGCTGGCGAATCAGGGCGAGGCTCCATCGGCAGAGCGTTTTGCGATTACTCCCGGCTACTTGAAAGCGATGCGAATTCCGGTGATTCGCGGCCGCGGGATCACGGCCGAAGATCACGCCAAATCCACACCGGTTGTTCTTGTAAATCGTACTTTCGCGGAAAGGATCTGGCCAGGGGAAGATCCGATCGGCAAACAAATACATATAGGGGAAAAGGAGCGCCCATGGCGAACGGTTGTGGGTGTTGTGGGAGATGTGCGGCATCGCGGATTGGAGAAGCCGTTTGCCATGCAATTCTACATGCCCTACCAGCAATGGTTTGATGCGGCAATGGTTCTTGTGACTCGCACGAAGAACGATCCGGCAGCTTCAACAGAGATCATCCGGAAAACGATCTGGTCGATCGATAAAACGCAACCGATCACAAACATTGCAACGATGGAAGAAGTTGTCGAATCAACGATCGTAGAAAAACAGTTTGCCCTTCGCCTCGTTCAATTCTTTGCGTTCAGCGGACTGTTTCTTGCAGCAATCGGTATTTACGGTGTGATGGCCTACTATGTAACAGCCCGTTTTCAGGAGATTGGCATTCGAATGGCTCTTGGGGCCGATCGTGGGAACGTGCTGTCGCTGGTTCTTCGCAATGCACTGCTCATGACAGTGACCGGAATTGCGATTGGGCTCGCGGGATCAATGCTATTGATGCGGTTCGTTCGGTCGCTCCTTTTCCAGGTACAGCCATCCGATCCTTTGATTTTGACCGGCGTGGTCTTCATCCTCTTTGCGGTCGCATTCATCGCTTCCGCTGTTCCTGCAATTCGTGCCGCGCGATTGAATCCTGTGCTTGCCTTGCGCCACGAGTAACAAAAAATAGGCCTTCGCATTCCTGTGTGCCAAATTCTTGTTTTCTCTGCAGGGAGGGGCTGGGGGAGGGTTGGCAGAGTCTGACAGAAATCAGGATCACTGTTCCGTTGAAGAGTTAATCTCTTCATAAGTTAGAATAGCGGGATGTCATTAGCGCCTGGAACGCGGATTGGTCCTTACGAGATTCTGACCGCAGTGGGAGCCGGAGGGATGGGGGAAGTGTATCGTGCCAGAGATACGCGGTTGCAGCGCACGGTCGCAATCAAAGTTTTACCGTCCCATCTTTCGCAAAACGAAAAATTGCAAAAAAGATTTGAGCAGGAAGCACGCGCTGTATCAGCGCTGAATCATCCGAACATCTGCACGCTGCATGATATCGGATCGCAGGACGATCTTCATTATTTGGTGATGGAGTTCTTGTCCGGGGAAACCTTGCGTGACCGGATCCGTTCCGGCTCCTTAAGCGTGCGAAAGGGCATTGAATTTGGAATTCAAATCACGCAGGCGTTGGGCGCCGCGCACGAACAGGGAGTTGTGCATCGTGATCTGAAACCGGAAAACATATTCATCACAAAAGAGGAACGGATCAAGATCCTCGATTTCGGACTTGCCCAGTTTTCTCAAAAAGTGATCGCCGGCGATGTTTCTTTTACTCCCACGAAAAGCAAAATTCCGGATGCAGGAACCATCATGGGAACGGTCGGCTACATGTCACCGGAGCAGGTGCGCGGTATCGAAG
>JBKKAT010000286.1:0-3712 GCA_046714535.1 Acidobacteriota bacterium
CCGCCGCATCCACTGTTGGCATATTCGGAGAAGGCATAACCCAGGGCAACCCGGTTTCTTCAAAGAACCAACTCCTCTCCCAACCTTCCATCTCAATTACTTCCAAACGGCAGTTGAGATGAAACTCCTTATGAAAATAAAATGCGAGCTCACCGATGGTCAGCCCATGCCGGATCGAAATCGGGTATCTTCCCACAAAAGATTCATAGCCGGGTTCCAAAACCGGACCTTCTACATCGACACCATTGATTGGATTCGGACGATCCAGAACCACAACCTCCTTTTGATGTTCCATGCATGCTTCCATCACATAAGAAAGTGTGTAGATAAAAGTGTAGTATCGAGCTCCTACATCCTGCATATCAAACACAACCAGATCGATCTCTTGCATCATTTCAGGAGTGGGTTTCAGGTTCTGTCCGTACAGACTGTAAACAGGCAACCCGGTTCTTGGATCCTGAAAGGCGTCACACAATTCCTGGTCCTGCATCTCACCACGCAATCCATGTTCAGGACCCCAAAGCGCCTTTAATTCCCAGCTCTTTTCAGACAAAAAACGATCGACGATAAACTGATAATGAGAATCCACGGAAGAGGGATTGGCCAGAAGAGCGATCCGTTTGCCGGATGGCAAGGCCTTTTTGTGAGCCAAAAGCACGTCTAAACCAGTCTTCACCATGGTTGGATTGCGTCCAATTCTAGCATATCTAAAATTTTGAACTGACTCCTTCGATCCCGGAGGGCGGGCCTCCGTGCCCGCCGTGGCGGCCAGAGACGGCCGCCCTCCGGAAAAAGGGCGTCCTGAATGGAGAAGATTTCATGAATTTACATATTGATTACAGCCACTGCATGGCCTCCAACATTGGTCCAAAAAATGGAGTCCCCGACGAATTGTTGAATTTGCAAACAAAAAACCTTGAAGAAGCGCTTTCCTCTCTAGAAGGGAAAAGAAAAAGTGGGGAGCTCGGTTTTTTCGATCTTTTTCAGTCTACGAATACTGTAGAAATCAATTCGTATGTGAAAGAAACGCTTTTTCGTTTTGAAGACATCGTGGTGATCGGCATCGGCGGCTCCTCACTGGGCAATCGCACTTTGCATCAAGCTTTGAATCACCCTTTGCTGCAAAAAGAAAAGCATTTTGCGCGAGTCCATATTTGCGACAACATCGATCCGGATGCGCTTCACGCAATTTTGCATGAAGTGAAATCGTTGCCGACAACTCAGTTTCAGATCGTAACGAAATCGGGTAGCACGGCAGAAACGCTGGCGAATTTTATGATCTGCTATCAGATTCTGAAAAACGCAAAGTTGAAACCATCCTCACACATCGTCGCGATTACCGACCCACAATCAGGAGATCTTTTAAAGCTGGCAAAGCAGGAGGAGTTCAAAACCTTTCCCGTTCCTCCCAACGTGGGAGGACGGTTCTCAGTTTTGACTGCTGTCGGTTTATTGTCTGCCGCCTACAGCGGGATCCGGATTGAGTCAATTTTGGAAGGGGCTAAAGAGATGTCAGTACGGTGCTGGGAACCTGATTTGCAGAAAAATCCGGCGGCGCTGATCGGCTTTCTACTAACGTATCTTTGCGAGTCGCGCGCGAAGACAAATGTGGTCTTCATGCCTTATTCGTACCGGCTCAAGTCCTTTGCGCAATGGTTCTGCCAGCTCTGGGCCGAGTCTCTCGGCAAACAGGGCAAAGGACAGACGCCCATTGCGACCGAAGGGGCGGCCGATCAGCATTCACAAATCCAGTTATATATGGAAGGACCTGAAGACAAGGTCATACAATTTTTGACCGTGAGCGAGCCTTTAAAGGATTTTGAGCTGAACGCAGATCTTTCGGCAGATTCCATTGATTACCTGAAAGGAAAGTCCTTGCAACAGTTATTTCTTGCAGAGCATGCCGCAACGGCGACAGCCCTGGCGCGGTCCGGACGTCCGAATTTTACGATTGAAATCGACCGCATTACGGAGCAAAACATTGGCGCTCTCTTTTATCTGTTCGAATTCGCAACGGCCATCGCCGGTGAATTCTGGAAGATCAACGCTTTTGATCAGCCGGGTGTAGAAGAAGGAAAACGCCTCACTTATGCAATGATGAGACGCCCCGGTTATGAATCCAAGAAAGCGGAACTCGATGCCTGGCAGAAAAACCTGAAACAATACCGGATTTAATATCACCATGGAGTCACGGAGCACACGGAGAAAACAAATATTTAATAGTTCTTCGTGCTCTCCGTGACTCCGTGGTGAATAAAACAAAATGAAGAAGTCGATCATTATCGGAACGGCCGGGCACATCGATCACGGCAAGACAGCGTTGGTGAAGGCGCTTACGGGAGTCGATACCGATCGCTTACCTGAAGAGAAGGCACGTGGAATCACGATCGATCTTGGTTTCGCTCACACACAATGGGAAGGGATCGACATCAGTTTTATCGATGTCCCGGGTCATGAACGTTTTATCAAGAATATGCTGGCCGGAATCGGTGGAATTCATTTGTTGCTTCTTGTCGTCGCCGCAGACGAATCGGTCATGCCTCAAACGCGCGAGCATTTCGAAATTTGCCGCCTTCTTCAAATTCCTGATGGCCTGATCGTCATCACAAAGAAAGATCTGGTAGATGAGGAAACGCTGGAAATCGTAAAGGATGAAGTTCAAAGTCTGGTTCAAGGAAGTCCTTTCTCGAATGCAGCTATTTTTTCTGTAAGCTCAAAAACCGGTGAAGGACTCGAGCAGTTGAAAGAGGGTTTGATTCAAAAAATCATGGACGTCCAAATGCAATCAGGACAGGGAGTTTTTCGTTTGCCTGTGGACCGGGTATTTGTGCTGAAAGGTTTTGGAACGATCGTGACCGGCACTTTGATTTCCGGAAAAATCAGAAAAGAAAGCGGAGCCGAGCTGATGCCTTCCCAAAAACGGATTAAGGTCCGGTCGATCCACGCACATGACCAGAATGTTACGGAAGCTTTGAGCGGACAAAGGACGGCGCTGAATTTACAGGGAATCGAAAAAGAAGAAATACAACGCGGTGACGTGCTGACGGAAGCGGATCTGTTTCTTCCCACAAGCCTCCTGGACGCGAAGATATCACTTCTACCGAATTCGAAGCCGCTCCAGCACAATTCGCTGGTACGATTCCATCACCTCACGACGGATGTATTGGCCCGCATCACACTCCTGGGCGCCCAGGTTTTACAACCGGGGGAAAGTGGCTTTGTGCAGCTGCGCCTGCAGCATTCTATTCATGCTCTTTACGGGGATCGTTTTATTCTCAGGAAACATTCTCCACTTACGACCATTGGAGGCGGAGTGATTCTTGATCATCTTCCGCTGCGCCGTGTATCGGTGGGGGACGAAAAGGCGATCGAGCGGCTGAAAACCCTGGAAAAAGGCAATCTCGAAGACAGGCTTGCGATTGCTGTTCAAATGAAATCCACTTCAGGGGCGGACGAACGTTACTTGAAAGCAAAAATGGGAATGCCACCGAAGGAATTTGCGCAGCTACAAGAGGAATCGGTAATCCATCTGCGAGAAAATCCGTTTCTGGCGATTAGCAGAAAAGTTGAACTCGACATAATTCGAAGAATGACCGATACAATAAAATCTTTTCATGACAAAAATCCCCTTCAGTTTGGTATTCCAAAAGAAGAACTCCGTTCCAAGTTTTTAAAAACCGTTCCTGCGGAAGTCTTTGCCGCGATTCTGGAC
>JBKKAT010000287.1:0-2775 GCA_046714535.1 Acidobacteriota bacterium
GCATTATGGACCGCGGACGTCTCGTCCGCTCTCTGGAGCCCTAAATGAACGACGAAAATTGCAAGTGTTCAAGGCGAGAATTATTACAGTGGGGTGCTCGAGCTGGAGTTGCTCTAACATTTGGTCAGGTTTTCGGCCTTACGTCATTATTTGCCCAGCCGGCGAAACATCCGAAAGCATGCATTCTTCTTTGGATGGCAGGTGGGCCGAGCCAGCTGGATACATTCGATCCAAAGCCGGACAGTTCACATGGCGGCGAATTCCGGGCCATTCCGACGTCTGTTCCCGGCATTCACATTTCGGAACATCTTCCACTTCTGGCTCGCCAAATGAAGGACCTTGCCATTGTTCGTTCGATGAATTCCCGTGAAGGAAGTCATGACCGGGCGCGATATTATGTTCACACCGGCTACGTGCAGACAGGCGTTACGCAGCATCCGTCCTTTGGTTCGGTCGTTGCGAAAGAGCTACTCGACAAGTCCAAACAGCTTCCCGCTTATGTATCGATCAACGGACCGGGAATTTCCTCCGGATTGCTCGGTGTGAACTACGCTCCCTTTGTGGTTCGTGATGCATCGCGGCCACTCGACAATCTGCAATACGCGGATTCAGTTACAGCCAACAGATTTCAAAATCGACTCTCACTCGTAGATACCCTGGATCGGGAGTTTACGTCATCGCACGCGCAAAAAGATTTCATAGAAAAGGCCACGGTTTACGAGCGTGCTGTGGATCTCATGCATTCACCTGACCTCTCCGCTTTTGATGTTCAAAATGAAAAACAATCTACGCGACAACGATACGGGACCAACAAATTTGCAACAGGGTGTTTAATTGCAAGGCGGCTCATAGAAAAAGGAGTTCGATTTGTTGAAGTCGAATTTGACGGTTGGGATACTCACGTGAAAAACTTTTCCCGCACGAAAGAACTTTCGCAACAGTTGGATCCCGCCTTCGCATCTCTGATCCAGGACTTGCGTGCATCAGGACTGCTGGATTCTACTCTGGTTGTCTGGATGGGGGAATTTGGACGCACTCCGGAGATCAACGCGAACGGGGGCCGGAATCATTGGCCGCAGGCATGGTCTGTTGTTCTTGCCGGAGGAGGAATCAAGGGTGGACAGGTAATCGGTGCAACAGACAAGGATGGCATGGAAGTAAAAGAGAATCCTGTTACAGTGCCTGACCTTTATGCAACTTTGTGCAAAAGCATGGGCATTGATGATTCTCAATACAATTCTTCACCGTTAGGTCGCCCTCTTCGCATTACGGATCACGGCAAAGTTGTAACAGGATTGTTGTAGACTGAAACAGTGGTGCCGACGACTCGGCCGCAAAAACAAACTTGTGCACGATCATCACCCGCACCACCGAAGTCCGCGATCCCCTATGATAAGATGCTCGCGCAATCTTCATGATCAGCGCGCTGTTCTACTTTTTATATTTTGCGGCGTTTGGGATCTACATTCCTTACTGGACGCTGTACCTGAAATATCTGCATTTCACTCCGATTCAAATTGCATCTATTTATTCTATTCCATCCATCAGCAGAATTTTTCTGCCGCCCGTTTACGGATATCTCGCAGACCGTTTTCACGCAAGAAAGGCAATCCTTGTGATTGCTTCGGTAGCTCAGGTATTTCCGCTCATTCTGCTCCTTTATTTTCGATCCTATCCGGCAATGCTGATCCTGGTTTCGCTATTCAGCGTTTTTAATGCTGCCATTCTCCCTTTTACCGAAGCAACTGTTCAAGAAGAACAAGAAAAGGGAAATCTCGATTATGGACGAACACGATTGTGGGGCACGTTAAGTTTCGTATTGCTTGCCGCGGTGTTTGGAAAATTCATTGAACGTTACGAACAAGAATGGATCCTGTACGGGCTCACCTTCTTTCTGGCGGTGTTTTCTGTTTTTTCCTTTTTTCAACCGGCAGGCAAAGTTACATTCGAGTTTACTCATGAGAGCATAAAACGGATCCTACAGAAGAAAAATACATGGGTGTTTTTAGTTTGTGTATTGATGATGCACATCAGTCAAGGAGCATATTATGGATTTTTTTCTATTCACCTTGCTGATCTTGGATTTCAGGATTCCAGCATTGGAATACAGTGGGCAGCGGCAGCTGCCAGCGAACTGGTGATCTTCTTTTTTGCGTCTTCCATTTTAAGTCGCTTTTCCCTTTCCCACCTGTTTCGAATCTGTTTGTTGATAGCTGCGCTCCGTTGGATTTGGATTTATCACGCGAGATCGTATCTCTGGCTAACGCTATCGCAAGGAATGCACGCATTCAGTTTTGGTCTTTTTCATATCACGAGCTTAAAGTTGATTCACTCGATCTTTCCCGAAGGATTTCGTTCGATAGGGCAAGCGTTGCTCAGCAGCATGGGATGGGGCTTGGGCACCGTACTGGGGGTAATGATCAGCGGTTTTCTATGGGAAGAGTATGGCGCTGCCACTTATCTCTTCAGCACCGCAATTGCGCTCGTCGGCTTTTTTGTCTCCCGATTGTTGCGACCGGAGCAGCGTTACTGACTCGGCGGGGGCGGATCACCAACCTTTTTCTCAGGATCATTCAGAAAAAGGGAACGAATGGTCAAATCCGGGGCCTTCTGATAGGCCAGGTCATGATCAGTCATATAAATCGTTTCCCATGGGCAATATTGAGCGCAAAGAGTGCAACCGATGCAACGATCGAGGTCTACTTCGACCAAAGGCCGAAGCACTGCGTGTTCGGGACCCGGTACGATTTCAATGCAGTCCACAGGACACACGAC
>JBKKAT010000288.1:0-4512 GCA_046714535.1 Acidobacteriota bacterium
AGCTTGAACGGTGTGCAGAACATTCATGATCTGCATATCTGGAGCATCGGTTCCAAATCGCACGCGGTTTCTGCTCATATTGTGATCAGCCCTGATTGTGATCCAATCGATGTGCGAACGCGCGTGGAGGATCTGCTTCGTAGCGCGTTCCATTTGGACCACACCACTTTGCAGGTGGAAGTGCAGGAAGTCTGCGTCGAACCCCACGAGTGAAATTTAACACAGAGGCACAGAGACACAGAGTTATAATTTTTTCGCTGTGACTCCGTGTCTCTGTGTTGAATTCAAAAAAGCGTGGGCGTGGGATCTTTGCTGTGAGTCTTTTCGAATAGCTTTTGCAGGATCAGAGTTTTCCAATAGGCAGGATCATTGACAGCAGTTTCAATCTCAAAATCGGAGAATTTCCCGGAATGTTTTGCAAGCTTTGCAGCAAGCTCATCAATCGAATTTCCTTTGATGCGCATTGCTTGTTTTCTCTTCCGTTTTGGAACAAGACGCACGCGCCATTTCATTGCCTTTCATCATAACATGCAATAAGATAACAGAAATCAAGAGGTGCAAATTTCATGCGGTTTTTGTCTCTTTTCCTGTTTTTATTTTTCTCCATTCAGGCGCAGGCGCATGATGTTTCCGGCTCGGTAGAAGTGCTTCTAAAAGGAGAAAAAAGAAAGACCGATCTTTCTTCAGTCATCATCTATTTGGATCCGGTTTCGCAATCGAGTATTCCGGCTGAAGCAGTGAAGAAAAGTTTCAAAATGTCTACTAAGAATAAGCAATTTTCTCCGCGGGCTCTTGCGGTTCCGGTCGGATCGAAGGTCGAATTTCCGAATTTTGATTCGATTTTTCACAACATTTTCTCTGTCTCCTCGCCGAATCAATTTGACCTTGGACTTTATAAAGGAGGCGCCAGCAAGACCCAATCCTTTCAGCATCCCGGAATCGTAAAAGTATTTTGCAATGTGCACCCGCAAATGTCGGCCACCATCGTTGTCAGCGCCTCCTCTTATTACACGATCGCGGATCAGACCGGCGCGTTCACGCTCAGCGACATCCCGAATGGCAGCTTCCAACTCCGCGCTTTCACGGAGGAAGGCCAAACCGTGAAAAAGATCGATGTGGCGGATAAACCTTTGGAGGTCCGCCTGACAATCGACGGCCGGAGCTTTAAGAAATTGCGGCACAAAAACAAATTTGGAAAGGATTATTCCTCCGAAGATGAACGGTACTAGGAGGGGCCTGAGCCTCAACATCAAGTTTTTCCTTTTGACAGCACTGATCATCGTTCTGCTCATTGTTGTCACCATTCTTTTCAGCTCCCGCAGGGCCACCGCGCTCGCACAGGAAAGCATTCGTTCTGATTTGAAACAAACGCTCTCCGTGTTTGAAACGTTTCAAAAGGACCGTTATGAAAAGCTAAAGATTGCGAACAAAATCATCGCGCAGAATCCTTACATCCAGGCATACATTCAAGAATCAGATTCCAACAGCATTCTGGACCTTGCCAAACAGACTGAGGAGACGATCCGAAGCGATTTCGTTCTGGTAACAGATGCAGAAGGAGTTGTACTTGCGCGCACAGATAAGCCGGGAGCGAGCGGCCAGAATCTATCGAGCGTTCCTCTTGTTGCGGGCGCGCTGGAGGGAGACGAAGTCAGCGGTCTGATGCTGGAAAATCAAAGCCTCTATCATGCAATCGCCGTTCCTGTCGTAACGCAGGACATCATAACAGCAGCGCTGGCTATCGGATATTCGATCAATGACGCGCTCGCCATTCAAATCAAGGAAATGACACACTCGGAAACCGGTTTCTTTGTTGAGAAAGATGGCTTATCGCTCATTGCCAGCACGATTACTGGCGAAAAAGAGGATCTCAGCCGGTCCTTTACGAATGCCGGCAAACCGGATGATCCATTTCAATTTCAGATGGGCCCGGAAAAATATGTGGGAGTTTACCGGCCGTTGAAGAATCTTGACGGCAAGATGCTGGGAAGATTCGTAGCCTTCCGTTCCCTGGATCGTGAGCTGTATGGTTTCCGTCAATTTCAGAAAAATATTTTGATCGTTGGTCTGGCCATGATGGTGTTCGCTTTTATTTTGAGTTTTCTCGGCTCGCGCCGGATCACCGGACCTCTTCGCAATCTCACGGATGCAGTGAATGAAGTCAAAGAAGGGAATTATGATGTGCCGATTGAAGCCACTTCGCGGGATGAAGTGGGAATTCTTGCAGAATCGTTCAAGAAGCTTCTCGCACAACTGAAAGAAAAACAGCAGCTCGTTGAGTATCTTTCGCAGCAGCCGACCGTGCAGGGAGCACCCACGATTTCGACAGGTCAGTTACCCCAGAAACAAACGACAACGCCCGGCTCGCAATCCTCCGTTTCCCTGAGCTCGATCGGACCGGGATCGGTGATCGCGAACCGTTACGAAGTGCAATCGATCCTGGGAACCGGCGGTATGGGGGTCGTGCTGAAGGCGCTCGACCGTCAACTTGATGAACTGGTCGCGCTGAAATTGTTGAAAGGAGAAGTCTTTCAGCAGGATCCCATTGCGCTGGACCGTTTCAAGCAAGAGCTTAAGCTGGCGCGACGGATCACGCATCGCAATGTCGTTCGCACTTTCGACTACAGTGAGCTGGATAATTACTACGTTATTAGTATGGAATATGTAAAAGGAATCACTTTGAAACAACTGATCCGCCAGCGCGGCGTGCTTCCGGTCCGGATCGGCCTGCAGATCGGCAAACAAATTTGCAGCGCTCTGGAGGCAGCCCACGAAAAAGGTGTGGTGCACAGGGATATGAAGCCCCAGAATGTGCTTCTCGAAAGCACCGGTGATGTGAAGATCATGGACTTCGGAATTGCGCGCGTGGGCGATGCGAAAGGCATGACGTCTACCGGAACGATCATGGGCACACCCGATTACATGTCGCCGGAGCAGGCTCAGGGCATTGCGATGGATCTCCGCACCGATATCTATTCAACCGGAGTCGTACTCTTCGAAGTCTTTACCGGGAGGCTGCCTTTTACTGCTGATTCTGCGCTTGCAGTATTAAACAAACACGTCCGTGAAGAGCCTCCCCGGCCCACCAGCATCAATCCCGCATTGCCCCCGGCTCTGGAACAAGTGCTCCTCAAGGCTCTCGCGAAAAATCCCGATCAACGGTACCAACAGATCTCGCTATTCTACGAAGACCTCGAAGCCGTCTCCGCCAAGATCTCCCAACCGCTAGTTGCTTAATAGTGCTGAGTGCAAAGTGCTGAGTGCTGAGCATTGTTAGGCGGACTCAGCACTCAGCACTCATTGCTTTGCACTAGAGTGACTGCGGTGGATCCCCAGTCGGGACCTTCTTCGAAAGATTCAACAAATTCGGATTTCTTCAGAATGGACCTGACCATTTCCCGTTGAACACCGATTCCTTTTCCGTGAATAATCCGGACAAAACGAAATCCTTTTTGCGCGCACTGGTAAAGATATTCTTCCACAACCACTTTTACATCACGAGGAGCAAATGGATGAAGATCAAGAACATCTGTTATAGGAATTTCTTTCATAGCACAATCACAAGGTCGATTTAAACAAAAGGTAACAAAGGAAACAAAGATTTAAAAGCTTTTGTTACCTTCGTTATCTTTTGTTTAATCAACGCACGAGGCGGTGAGATTGGCGGTTTGATCCACCACTTCGGCTTTCCCGAAATCAAAAACAATGAAAGGATAACCCCGTGTGCGGTAGGAAGGAACCGTCAACGCATCGAAATCATATGTGCCGCTTTGCAAGAATTTTTTGGTGAAGTTATAACGGACAACAAACTGATGCGATGGGTATTCGGTCATGTAAGCAGCAGTATCAGCCACTTGAAGCGAACAAGTAAACGGTTTCTCAGGGTCTTTTGTGCGGATTTGCAATTCCACCGTTTCGGAATCAATGACAGGAAGTTTGCGATCAAAGGTCAGCAAGTAATTCGAACCGGTCGTCGGCTCTTTCGGGACTAACAGGAAGATGATACGTCCACCTGCCTGATCCGGATAAACATTCAGAAATAGCGGTTTTTGCTCCGTCGTAAAAGTCACTCCCTGATAACTCTTATCCAGTTTTTGCAACGATGCGTTATCCAGTTTTTTGACCGCGGTGGTGTAAGAGCTCATGTCTTTCAAGATGCGAGAAACCAATTCGTAAGTGAGTGCTTGGGCCGTTTTCGTCGCAAGTGCGGGGCCGGCTGGCGGCTGCTTTTCACTCTCTTTTTGGCCACCGCACGCAAACAATAGCGCGGCTAAAAGGGCCACGCCGCAACGTAATGGAAAACCGCTGATTCTCATATTTGCCCCCGATTCCGTTCCTACTATAATCTAATCTCAATACGGAGAAAAGGAACGCTATGGCAGACTACACGGACGATCATGCAAGATCCGGAATCGATGCCGGTTTACCTGCGATTGAATGCTGGCCCAACCAGTATGCGGGTTATCAGATCAACATCACCATTCCGGAATATACTGCAGTGTGTCCGAAGAC
>JBKKAT010000289.1:0-5288 GCA_046714535.1 Acidobacteriota bacterium
AAATACTAAACCACGGATCCAACGTGTTGGGAGTGGTTCAAAATATTGAACTTTTTTTGCGAAACGGCATCCCGGTTTTGTTGGATGCAGCGCAAACAGCCGGAAGAATTCCTATTTCTCTGAAAAATCATCCCGTGTTTCTCGCATGTTCCGCGCATAAGTCGCTGTTTGGAACGCCCGGTCTCGGAATTCTCATTGTGCCGAAGGATGTTCACTTGACTGCATGGCGCGAAGGGGGTTCGGGAACTGCTTCTGAAGAACTGGCCCACCCTTCCGAATTGCCGATGCATCTGGAAGCAGGAACTCCGAATTTCCTGTCGATCGCCGCATTGTCCTACGGGCTCATGTTTATCGAGCAAGAGGGAATGGAAGAAATTCACCGCAAAGAGTGGAAACTTGCGCGTATCCTTTTTGACTATTTGCAAACGGATTCCAGATTCCGGATTTATTCGCGGCTCGCGGAGCAGGACCTTGCTGTGCTTGCCTTCAATCTAAAAAATGTACCACCCGATGAAGTTGCCGCGATTCTGGATCAGCGATTTGGAATTGCCGTTCGCTCGGGATTGCATTGCGCCGCTGTTTTGCATCAACAACTGAACACTCTACCGGAGGGCTGCTTGCGCGTAAGTCCCGGCTATTTCAACACGGAAGAAGATATGGCGGCGCTCATCGACGCATTGACGTCCATCGCGAATGGCTACTGAAAAATGAAATTCGCTTCGGCAAGAACCGGAAAATACGCATTATTCCTGATCGCCCTGATTCTAGCGGTTGCGGCCGGAGCAAAAACCTACAGTGGATGGCGCGTCAGCCGTGAATTTCCTTTTCAACGATCGTTTTATCGTCCGCAAAATGGTCCGGTTCGTGTGCTGAGAAGCAAGGAAGATTCTCTGTACGTTAAGTTGGATCATTCCGAAAATGTGGTGGTCTCCTTTCACACGGAGCAAAAAGATCTGGGCTCTGTTCATTTTCGTCCTCCCTATTTCGGAAAATCGGTCTTACTTCGTCCGGAATCTTTAGGGGATGCGAGTTTTGTTACGATTCGAACGCAAGGCGAGAAGCAAGTAGATCTTAAGGATCTCAACATAATGGCTAACCGCCGAAATCCGAAGTTCTTAATCCTTGGTCTGGACGGGGCTTCCTGGCGAATTCTTTCGCCGCTGATGGATACAGGGCTCGCTCCGAATTTCAAAGCGCTGATGGAAGAAGGATCCCATGGCAAGCTCATTTCCGAAGAACCCACTTATTCTCCCGTCATCTGGACAACCATTGCGACTGGAAAAGGGCCTGAGGAGCACGGGGTCACTTTTTACGTTGCGAAGAATCAGCCGATTACCAGCGATACCGTTCAGCTGAAAAGATTTTGGAATATCTTTTCCGAGTACTCCAGCCTGACTTCCTTGATTGTCGGCTGGTACTTAACGTGGCCTGTGGAGAAAATTCATGGTGGAATTGTCTCCGATAGGACCTACTACAATTCGCGGTCCAAAGATGTTTTTCATCCCGCGGATATTTTTGAGCAGGATTATTTTCACGACTTCGCAAAAATCCAGGCAGAATTGAATAAGCGATTGCTTCGTTTTACTTCGTTTCCCTTTGATCATGAATTCCAAAAGAAATATCGTAAGGGAAGTCCCGAGCGAATGATTCATCAAGTCGTGCAAAAGCGCCTGGCTTCCGTATATAGAAGGGATGAAAGCTATGCGGGAATCGGTCTCAAGGCCTTGAAAGGATTAGAGCCGGATGTTCTTGCAATTTATTTGCGTGGCGCTGATTTCACACAACACGGATTCTGGAAATACATGGATCCTCAATCCGTTCCGTTTTTTCCGGTTTCAGACCAGGAACGGATCTGGTTTGGGGAAACCATCAAAAAGTACTACATCTATCTGGATGAAGTGCTGGGAAAGTTTTTGAGAGCTGCATCCTCAGATACTACAGTATTCGTAATTTCCGATCATGGATTTCGGCCGATTCCCAGGGAAGAAGCGGAAGATCCCGAACTGTCGGGAGGACATGAAAAGGAGGGAATCTTGTTTTGCAAGGGTCCGGCTTTTCGAAAAGGATATGAGATCCAAAACGCCTCCATTTACGATTTTCTTCCTACGCTATTGCACCTTGCGGGACTTCCTGTTGCCGGTGACATGAAAGGTCGCGTCTGGAAGGAAGCGTTAACAGAAGAACATTCCCGGCAACACCCGATTCGGAAAGTGAAAAGTTATGGTGCAAGGAAGGTTCGCGAAACCGGACGATCCACCGATGCAATTGACGAGGAAATACGCCAGGAGCTTCGTAGCCTGGGCTACATTCAATAGCGGACGAATCAGACGCCGAGACTCTTGACGCGCGCCGCGAAAACGCTTAGGCGTTTTCGTTGGTGGAGGCGGTCAAACCCTTTTCTTCTTCTTCCTCTTCCTCTTCTAAAGCAGCTCTACGGCCTTCTTCTACCGCTTCCCGGACTTTAGATTTTTGTTTGTCGTAGTAATCCTTTGCCTGACCCACACGGTCATTCACCCGGTCTTTAAAGCGGCTTACTTCAATTTCAGCTTTATCGCTGAGTTTGCCGTATTGATTGCGGAGGTTCTCCTGGACTTCGTCGCTCTTTTCACGGATTTTTTGACGGGTCTGCTCTCCGGATGTTGGCGCATATAACAGTGCAATCGTAGCTCCAACCAGGCTCCCCAGCAAAAATGCGAACGATACTTCTATAAAGTTGCTTTCATCTCTTGCCATAATTTCCTCCTATAACAAGCTACAGTTCTTCCTCTTCATAGACCCTGCGGTCCCTTTTCAATAAGTATTTCATTCCATAACCAAGCCCAAGTAAGACATTTCTGATACCTGTAATCGGCTTTACAATCGCCGCCGTGACGGTTGCCACCTGTTGAACGACTCCCCGCGCCATACCCAGAACTTCCTGCGCCTGCATTACTTCTTGATCAACATTTCGGGTGATTGCTTTCAGGTTATAAATGATTTCCTGAGAATTTTGAATGGTACGATCCAATTCTTTGAGGGTTCTTCTGAGCTGGCGGACTGTTGGAATGAGCTCACGAATCAGCCTCACAAGATAGTAAGCAACGA
The DNA here is from genome assembly GCA_046714535.1 of Acidobacteriota bacterium. Lineage (GTDB taxonomy): Bacteria > Acidobacteriota > HRBIN11 > JAKEFK01 > JAKEFK01 > JAKEFK01. Next base: position 3,085 of record JBKKAT010000289.1, read on the forward strand.
AGAGAACTACAACCAGGATGATTGAGTAGAATATGAGATTCACATCGTCTCCATTCAGTTGGGACGGCATGGCTCAAATCTAATGGGAAAAAACTCCAAAGTCAACGTGATTAACAGCTTGCAGCGACTAACTATGTTATAATTTTCGTTTCCCTACGGTCTTGCGTTTTGCGTCCGCAATGCCAGCCTTGACGCGACACAAGGCGCGCAGTACTTTCACAACTTTGGAGGAATTTTATGAAAGTTTATCCCACAGATGCCATTCGGAACGTTGCACTTGCAGGACACGGAGACGTGGGAAAAACGTCACTCGCTTCCTGCTTTTTATTTGATTCCGGTGCAGTGAACCGCTTCGGCAAAGTGGATCAAGGCAATACCGTAACCGATTTTGATGATGATGAGATTGAACGCAAGGTTACGATCTCTTCGTCTCCCTGTTTTGTGGAATGGAACAAGACAAAAATCAATTTTCTGGACACTCCCGGATATGGAAATTTCGTTGCCGATGCGCGCGCAGCTTTGCGCGCTGTCGATTCCTCCCTCATTCTTGTTTGCGGAGTTGCGGGTGTGGAGGTGCAGACCGAAAAGGTGTGGAAGTGGTCCGATGAATTTCAACTTGCCCGCATGGTTGTGGTGAATAAGCTGGACCGTGAACGGGCCGATTTTACACGCGCGGTCGAGTCGATCCAGAAATCTTTTGGGAGAAGTTGTATTCCCGTCCAGATTCCGATCGGTTCGGAAAAAGATTTCACCGGAGTGATCGACCTGATTCACTTCAAAGCGTTTCAATATCCCAAAGATGAGTCGGGCAAAGTTCAGGAAGTGGAAATTCCAGAGTCGATGAAGCCGGATGCTTCTGCACAACGGCAAGCTCTCGTGGAGATGATTGCCGAACAAGATGATGCATTAATGGAAAAATATTTTGAAGCGGGAGAGCTTTCGCAGGAAGAAGTGCTCCAGGGGTTGAAGAAAGCGATTCTCGAACGCAAGATCATTCCGATTTTTGGAACTTCTGCCCTTCATAATGTGGGGGCTCATCCCATCCTGGATTCAATCGTTGATCTTCTACCGAGTCCGGCAGAATCGACGATCCGGATGGAGGTGGCAAAGAAAGACAAATCGACTGAAGAAGTCAAAATTGATCCGGGCGGTCGTTTTTCGGCGTTCGTATTCAAGACATTTGTGGATCCTTATGCGGGCCGCGTCAATCTGTTCCGCGTGATCAGCGGAGTCATGAAAGCAGATCACCACGTCCTGAATGTAAATAAAGGAACGAGCGAAAAAATTGGAACCATTTCAGCTCTGCAAGGGAAACTAGCGACTCCGGTGCATGAAGTCTATGCGGGAGACATTGCAGCGTTGCAAAACTGAAGGATACACAAACGAACGACACACTGGGAGAAGCCGGGGCCATTTCCCATTACTCTCCGTTGACCTTTCCGCATCCGATTATTTCTTTTGCCATCGAGCCGAAGTCGCGCGGAGATGAAGAAAAAATCAGCACAGCTCTCCATAAGTTGGCTGACGAAGATCCTGTTCTCAGGTTTGAACGGGATCCACAAACAAAAGAATTGCTTGTTTCAGGATCGGGCCAACTTCACGTGGAAGTTGTGGTCGCCCGTTTGAAGAAACGGTTTGGCGTCGAAGTTTTGCTGCATCCACCGACAGTTCCCTATCGCGAAACGATTAAGGCCAAGATTGAAGTTCAAGGTAAATACAAAAAGCAATCGGGCGGTCGCGGACAATATGGAGATTGCTGGATTACGATGGAGCCACTCCCGCGCGATAAGGATTTTGAGTTCCAGGACAAGATATTTGGAGGCGCAATTCCGAAGAACTATGTGCCAGCCATCGAAAAAGGAATTCAGGATGCAAGACAACGTGGGATCCTGGCCGGTTTTCCTGTTGTCAATTTCAAGGTCACTGTTTTTGACGGTTCTTTCCACCCGGTCGATTCTTCTGAAATGGCATTCAAAATTGCCGGATCCATGGCGTTCAAAAAAGGAATGGAACAAGCAAAACCGGTCCTGCTGGAGCCTGTGATGCATGTAGACATTTATGCTCCTTCGGAATACATGGGGGCGATTACCGGAGATTTGAGCGGCAGACGGGGAAGAATGCAGGGGATGGATTCGAGCGGAAGCATCCAGATTATTCGGGCCGCCGTTCCGCTTTCGGAAATGCTGAACTATGCCCCTTCATTA
>JBKKAT010000290.1:0-11061 GCA_046714535.1 Acidobacteriota bacterium
GTTGTGATCCAGGTGAACCGTTTTTCCAACCGCGCGCCGGTGCGAAAAGTAGCGGCGGATGAAAGTTTCTGTAACAACTATTACGCCGCGCGAACTCACACCATCCTGATCCCCGAAGCCTCGTCCTTCTTTCAGCGGGATCTTCATCACACGAAAATATTCCGGAGTGATCACATGAATCTCGGCTTCCTGTGAGTTGAGCGACGGGTTCTCACCTGAAAACGTAACTTTCACACTGTTACTGATGCGGCTTAACGGAAGCCAATTGATCATTGCTGCAGATTCAACACCGGGCAGCGTTTTCAATCGCTCGATCGATTCACGATAATAAATCAATCTCTTCTGCGGATCGGAGTAATTTGTTTCCGGCAAGGCGATTCGCAGTTTCAGAATATGGTTCGGATCGAATCCGGGATTTACTTGCTGCAAAAGCCAAAAACTTTTGATCATCAGTCCTGCGCCAATCAACAAGATCACGGACAGCGCTACCTCCGCGATAACCAGCGCAGTTCGCCACAGGACGGACGTGCGATCTGCGGAACTGCGCAGGCCTGTATTCAGTCCTTGCCTGAAATGGGTTCTGCTTAGTTGAATCGCTGGTATCAAGCCGATCAATAACCCCGTGATGACAGAAACCAACCCGGCGAATGCGAGGACATATAGATCGGTTCCACCTGTTACCGTAAAAGGGAGATGGATGCTGGCGGAGGAAAGAAGAACTTTGCGCGTCCACGCGAAGATTGTCACTCCAAGCACGCCGCCGGCGATGGAGAGAAGCAAGCTTTCCAGAATAAATTGCCGCGATAGGCGGCCACGTGCGGCTCCCAGCGCAAGACGGATCCAGATTTCCTTTTCCCGCGCAGAAGATTGCGCAAGGATGAGATTCGTCATGTTCACACAAACAATCAGGAGAACAAATCCGACCGCGATCTGAAACACCACCAGCGAGTGACGAACATTTCCCACCACGTCTTCTTGTAACGGAATGAGATGTGGCTTCTTCCGATCGGATCCAGCTGATTCCAGTCTTTGAGCGTTGTTCGAAATCGCAGCAAGTTCCGATTGCGCTTGCTGCGGAGTTACATCGCGTTTCAGAAGCGTAAGAATGTGAAGCGATCGCTCGCCCGGTGTTTCCAGTTCCTCTTTTGTGTAATGGAGCGGAATCCAAACATCCTGGTGGTAATGATAGTCAAATGTCTCAGGCAAAATTCCGGTTACCAGGTAAACTCTGTTATCGATTGAGATGCTTTGTCCTATAAGGGCGGGATCAGCTCCGAAATTGTTTCGCCAGAAAAAATAATCAAGCACCGCAAGTTGCTGTTCGGGACCGGAATCCTGCGCGCTAAATAAGCGTCCGTGAAGAGGCGATACACCAAGAAGTGAAAAGAACTCGGATGACACTCGCGCGCCTTGGGCCCGTTCAGTTCCTTTTCCAATACGAACATTGAACCCTGTCGGATGAAGGGCAGCGAAGCCGTCAAAGGAATGATTCTCCTTCTGCCAGGCGTTGTACCGGTCGCGTGTTATCCATATGGATTCGTCTTCTCCGTTTGGCGCAAGTTCATGAATGGTGAACAACCTGTCGCTGTGACGATAAGGGAGCGGCTGAATCAGCACGGAATTCACAATGCTGAAAATCGCGGTATTAGCTCCGATTCCAAGAGCAATCGTGAGGATTGCAACCACACTCAAGATCGGGTTCTTCTTGAGCATTCGAAAAGCATAACGAATGTCCTGCAACATGAACAAAATTATAACTGGAATTCCTTTGCGGCTCTGCGTCTTTGCGTTAACCCCACTGCGTTCTCTGCGTCCTCTGCGGTGAAATCACAAGTATAATGTTACGCACATGCCGCTTTCGCCTGGACAAAAGATCGGCCCGTACGAAGTGCTTTCTTCCCTGGGTGCAGGAGGAATGGGCGAAGTCTACCGGGCCCGGGATACAAAGCTTAATCGTGAAGTTGCGTTGAAGTTACTCCCTGAAGTATTTGCAAGCGATACGGATCGCCTCAGCCGTTTCACGCGTGAAGCGCAGACTTTGGCTTCACTCAATCACCCGCACATCGCTCAGATTTACGGACTCGAAGAATCGCACGGAGTCCGTGCGCTTGTCATGGAGCTCATAGAAGGAGACGATCTATCCAATCGAATCGCGCGCGGTCCGATTCCGATCGACGAATCATTGCCGATCGCAACGCAAATAGCGGAAGCGCTGGAATCCGCACACGAAAAAGGGATTGTGCATCGCGATCTCAAGCCATCCAATATTAAACTGACCGCGAACGGAACAGTAAAACTTCTGGATTTTGGACTCGCAAAAGCAATGGGGGGAGACATCAGTTCTAACTTTGCGGTAAGCCAGGGGCAGTTCTCTCCCGATGGACGATGGGTGGCCTATGCTTCGAATGAATCCGGAAAATGGGAAGTCTATGTCACCCCTTTGCTGGAATCCGGCACAAACTGGAGGATCTCAAGCGATGGAGGAACAGAGCCCAAATGGCGGCGTGATGGCAAGGAGCTTTTTTACATTGCACCGAACGGGTGGTTAATGGCCGTTCGTGTGAAGGAAGGTTCTGCATTTGAAGCCGATGTGGCCACACCGCTTTTCTTAACCCGGCTACGCCAGCACATTTCAAACACAGATTTATTCAGTTATGACGTCTCACCAGACGGGCAACGTTTTCTGATGAATACAGATATCGGAGAAACAACCGCCCAGCCTTTGACTATCGTTCTCAATTGGCCAGCCCAGTTCAAAAAATAACAACCTTTGTCACTCTGGCTATTTGCCGCTAACTTCTTTTCGGATCCGTTCAGCCAGCCAAATTCTTCCGAGTGTTGTAGCGTCCGTCGTACGGTCCTTTGCCAGTTTCGTTAAAAGCGCTTTCATGGCTGGAGGTATCCGCATATTAAGTTGAGCTTTATTTTCCTGAAAGAGAGCTTCCTGTAGCAATTCATCCAGATCAGAGTGGTCTTCAACTATATTACTGATTCTCTGTTCCATCCGATCAAACGGATCGTTCCTGGTTGCCCAATCAATGATTCCCTGTTCAGTTGCGCCTTTTCGAAGTCGCGGAATTCTTCTAAATTTTGTTTTCATTTTTTTGCCATTTGCTTAAATCTTCGTTTTTGACTTTCGGTCATCCGTTTCATATGGAATACCCGCAAAGCTTTCTCTTTTGATAAAACGCGATAAATGATGTGAAGATAATCGCCAGCCAGATTTTGACCCAGAAGTTCGAAAACATCAGTGATGCCTCTCTGGCTCCTTAATTTGATGTAGTTACTCGCGAGCACTTCAAAAAAGTCTTCTTCCTGAAATCCGTGACGGAATGCAGTGTCAGCAAACTCGATCTTTACTAACAAAGCTTAAGTATAGCAGGCACTATACAAAAGGGAAAGCGAAATCTCTGCACGCCCCCTTGATGGTGAAATGTGGAAAAGGCAGTGTCGGGTCCAGCGATCCCACTTTTCACCGCAGAGTATGCTGAGAACACAGACATAACTCCTAGGTTAGTCTTTTCCAAACTCCGCGTTTTCCGCGGACGTTTCCGGTATGATACTGAGGTGCCGACTATCATTTCCGGAAAACGGCTCGGACCATACGAGATTCTTGCTCCGTTGGGAGCTGGCGGCATGGGCGAAGTTTATCGCGCGAAAGATACTCGACTCGATCGCACGGTTGCCATCAAGGTTTTGCCGCTCCATCTTTCGAACAATCCTGAACTGAAACAACGCTTCGAACGCGAAGCGCGCGCGATCTCCGGCCTTTCCCATCCAAACATTTGCGCTCTGTATGATGTCGGTCATCAAGATGACATCGATTATCTGGTGATGGAGTATCTGGAAGGAGAGACGTTGGATCGGCGATTGAGCAAGGGACCGCTCTCCATTGAGCAGGTGCTGCGATACGGAATTGAGATCGCAAATGCACTCAACAAAGCGCATCGCCAGAAAATCGTCCATCGTGATTTGAAGCCCTCCAACATCATGATGACAAAATCCGGTGCAAAATTATTGGATTTCGGATTGGCAAAACTTGGTGGTGGACTGGTCGCTCAAACGCGGAATGGAGTTTCTGCACTTCAAACCGAAGCAAAGGAACTGACGGCAGAAGGGACCATTCTTGGGACGCTCCAATATATGTCTCCGGAACAATTAGAAGGGGCCGAAGTCGATGAACGCACCGACATTTTTTCTTTTGGCAGCGTTCTCTATGAAATGGCAACCGGCAAAAAGGCATTTTCGGGAAAGAGCCAGGCGAGTTTGATTTCTGCAATCTTAAAAGAGGAACCAGCACCGATTTCGGAGGTGCAACCGCTATCACCTCCAGCGCTCGATCATGTCATAAAAAAATGTCTCGCGAAGGACCCGGACGAGCGCTGGCAAAACGCTTACGATGTCGCGAGTGAGCTGAAATGGATTGCTGAGGCCGGTTCGCAAAGCGTTCGGCCCCCGGCAGCAAAAACAAGAAAAGCGCGCGAGACATTATGGATGATCATTTCCGCTTTGCTTTTGTTGATCACTATTGCAATGGCATCGTTATATATACGCAAGCCTGAACAAACCGATTCGCCATTCCTGCGATTCACAATCGCACCGCCAAAAGATTCCAGCTTTGAAGGCACGATTGCTGTCTCACCGGATGGAAAAAAAATCGCCTTTGTTGCGAATTCGACTCTATGGGTGCGACAGTTTGATTCGACGGAAGCACGAGTTCTATCAGGAACGGACGATGCAATCTATCCATTCTGGTCGCCAGATAGCAGGTTCATCGCATATTTCGCTCAAGGCAAGCTGCGCAAGATCGACAGCTCCGGTGGGACACCACAAATCATCTGTAATGCTTCCGATGGACGCGGAGGAACGTGGGGATCAAAAGGAGTGATTCTTTTTGCTCCAAGCTTCAGCGAAGGTTTGTTTCGCATTTCCGACGATGGTGGAACTCCAGAACAGCAAACCGCGAAGAGCGGTGTTAGCATGCGCTGGCCTCTGTTTTTGCCCGATGGCGAACATTTCCTTTTTGTCAGTAGGGGGAACGAAGCACAAACCGGAATCTTTGGAGGTTCTCTGAAATCAAAGGAAACTAAAAAAATATTGCCGATCATTTCCCGGACTGCTTACGTCTCGCCTGGCTATCTCCTTTATATCGATCAGGGGAACCTGATGTCTCGCCGGTTCAACGCGACCCGTATGGAATTCCAGGGCGATGGAATTCCTATAGCACAGCAACCCTGGATGGATTTTTTTATTTTCGGTTCTTCGGGTTTCTCTGTATCGGAGAGTGGTGTTCTTGCTTACAGAGAAGGTGGTAATCAACGTGCGCAATTTACATGGTTCGATCGGACCGGGAAAAAACTGGGAACGGTTGGTCCACCCAACCTCGGAGGAGGCGAACCGTCTCTCTCACCCGATGAAAACCGGGTTCTTTTTTACCAGTGGGAAGGTGGGGATTTGTGGCAACTGGAGGTTGCCAGCGGAAGACTTTCCCGCTTCACGTTCGATCCATCCGATGACAACACCGCTGTATGGTCATCGGATGGCACACGGATTATCTGGACATCCATCAGAAGTGGTTGGTATGAACTGTATCAAAAGCCTGCGAATGGCGCGGGCTCAGACAAACCACTGCTGGTGAGTCGCACAACGAAATTTCCGGATGATATTTCTCCCGATGACAAATATCTCATTTATGATGATTACGCTGGTAGCAGCCTTGACTTGTGGATCCTTCCTATGACCGGTGATCAAAAGCCATTTCCCTATTTACAGACGGCTGCAAACGAGGGACACGGACAATTCTCTCCCGATGGAAAGTGGATTGCTTATGTCTCCGATGAATCCGGAAGAACAGAAATCTATGTTCAAGGTTTTCCTGAGAAAAATGTAGGAAAATGGCAGATTTCCAGTGCAGGCGGAGACCAACCACAATGGCGTAGCGATGGGAAAGAACTGTTTTATTTAGCTCCCGATAAAACGCTGGTATCTGTGGACGTTCGTTTGCCTGAAAGAGGATTTTCTTCCGATACACCAAAAGTCCTTTTCAAAACAAATCTGCGCTCCGGTCTGACAGCAACCAAAGGCGAATATATGGTCGCGAAAGATGGTCAGCGATTCCTGATCAATACACCGCTGGAAGATACTGCAAAATTACCAATCACCATTGTTCTGAATTGGACAAAATTGCTAAAACAGTAACTCAACTCTGCGTCTCCGCGTCTCTACGGTAAAATCAAAAAATGAATACGATCAGCCGCCGCAAATTTCTGGAGCTTGCCGCATCCTTTATTTTAACCCCTTCACCAGAAACAGATCCGACAGCACGCGGCGGACGGAGTAAACATACGTTTTGCCATCGGGCGTAACGAGGAAGTTGTCTACGCTTAGAACGCCGGCGGGATCTGAGGGCGCAATCTGTTTCCACGGGGTTCTTTGTCCCGTATCGATATTCACCAAAGCAATATTCAATGGATTCGTGCCTTTCTCGGATACGTAAACGGAGTGTCCATCCGGTGTCCATTGTGCAGGCAAATCATCTTCCGTCAACCCCTGGGCCTGTTCTACATTTCCGCCTTCGAGATCATAGAGCCATGGGCGATGATCTTTGCAGCAAGCCAGAACAGAATTCTGATCGGGAGTAGGAATTGCGTAGACTGATACGCCTTCCGGTGTTGCTGGCTGCAATTGCGCTGACTCGAAATTGTAAATCCAATGACGAAGGGGACGTCCGGGCTGATTTCCGCGGATGATGAATCGCTTGGCATCGCGAAACCACGAGTTCAAATAATGACCCGGGGGGTGAAGCCCCGGAATGGAAATCACTTTTTTCTCACCCATTCCGGTAGGGAGAAGAACCAGCTGATAAGGATTACCCCAAAGACCTGCCAGCGCCCATTTGCCATCCGGCGAAAGAGACAATGCATCACCCTCTCCTATATATATGGGAGGTGAACCATCGGTATTGCGAATGAAGGTTGGATATTGAAAACCGGATATGTCGCCCGGTTCCTGAAAAAGGACAGTCTTTCCGTCATTGCTGATACCGATTGAAATCGAATAGTCAAACCAGGATAAATTCGATTCCTTTCCATGGCCTGCGAGCACCGCATACATTTGACGCCTCCGATTCCAGGAAGCGAGCAACATAACTCCATTTGAAGAAATATCCTGAAGCTCAATTTCTTCGATCGATTCATAAATCACTCTTTGTTTTCCTGAGAGATCCATGGCAATCAGCGTACGAATCCGAGCCGGCCCTGATGAGAGCCAGAGTTCGGTGCCGGCCGGATTCCAATGAAGTGCCGATGTGGTGCCGAGTTCCTTTGAAATTTTCCGTTGGTTCCCGTTTAGATCCGTGACAGTTCCGCGGTTATCGCCCATTGCAGTATGGTCCACAAATGCGATCTGATCACCCGAAGGTGAAAATCGCGCATCGCTGATCCAGCCATTTGAGCGATAAAGCACTTTTCCAATGGGAAATTCAATTTGGTAATCGGGACGCGTCCGAATGACAAGGAGATCCTTGCCATCCGGAGTCCAATCCGCGCCGCCAACATATTGAAGAATTTCCCGGGGGCTGCCGCCATCCATCGGCACCTGCGCAAGGATTCCGGTAAAATTCCAACCTTCCGTGTAACGAGGCTGCAGAAGGATCGCCATTTTGCCGGATTTGGAGATCGAAAGAATTCTTGCGGAAGGAAGATTCAAATTGCGGGACTCCGGGCTGTCGATGCGCGTTGAATATAGCTGCTGAGGATTTTCATTGAATGCTGCCGCATATACAACGGTATGTGCATCAGGCGCGAATTGAGCCGAAGAAACAAATCCCTGCTGAAAACTTAACCGCTGGAACTGTGGTTGCGAAAACGATGCGGGGGAAACCTGCGGTTTTGTATCGAGTTTCTCGCCAGTGAAAAATCCGATTGCTGTTGCAGCGATCAATCCTGCTCCGATCAACCAATTCCGAAAACCCATTTTCCTGTGTTGTGGGAGAGGCTCTGTTTTTGCGTTGTTGGATGAAGACACACCTGAGATCATTCGCAGATCGAACGCCAGATCGCGCGCCGACTGAAATCTTTCCTCCGGATTTTTTTCTAAACAATGCCGGATCAAAGAATCGAGATTCGGCGAAATGCCGGTTTTGGTGCTGGAAAGTTCCGGTGGATCTTCATTCAGGATCGCGCTCATGGAATCCGCGGCAGTTTCACGCCGAAAAGGAGAGACGCCGGAAATCATTTCATACAGGATGGCGCCTAACGCAAAAATATCGGACCGATGATCGGATGGTTTCCCGCGCACTTGGTCGGGCGACGATTGTGCCAATGATTGTACCGGCCTGTGACTGAATCTCCGCGGTCTGGAGTTTGGACTGGTCCGGATCAATCGCGCCCAAATTGATCAGCTTCGCCAGATCAAAATCAAGGATTTTTACTCGTCCATCTTTCGTGATAAACAAATTTTCCGGTTTCAGATCGCGATGAATGATTCCTTTTTCATGTGCTGCCGATAGCCCTTTTATAATTTGCAGGGCATAATCCAACGCTTTTCGCATCGGAAGAGAAGAAGCATTCAGCTTTTGTCTTAACATTTCACCCTCTAATAATTCCGTGACCAAATAGGGACACCCATTTTCTATCCCAACATCATAAATGGCCAGGATATTCGGATGATTCAGCATGCCTGCTGCCCGAGCTTCTTGTTGAAATCGACTCAACCTTGCGGGCTCTTCGGAGTACTTGGCTGCCAGAACTTTGATGGCAACATCCCGGCCAATTCGCGGATCCCGCCCGCGGTAACTTCTCCCATTCCTCCAGCACCAACAACCTCGCGGATCTCGTAACGACCTAATTCTTCTCCCGAAGATAGCATCGTGATCGATTATTCGCTGTCCCATAGGTTCCCATCATGAAAACGCGAGGGACCTCCATTTCTTGTGTTGTCGTGAATGTATCCTTTATATAAAGATTTTTTCAGCGTGTGAGCTGGCGGTATTTGATGCGATGCGGTTGATCGGCGGCAGTGCCGAGCCGGGCATGCCGGTCCTTCTCGTAATCGGAATAGTTCCCTTCAAACCAGACGACTTTGCTGTCCCCTTCAAAGGCCAGCATATGCGTGGCGATGCGGTCGAGAAACCATCGATCGTGTGTGATGATCACCGCGCAACCGGCAAAATTTTCCAGCGCTTCTTCCAGCGCTCGCATCGTGTTGACATCCAGATCATTGGTGGGTTCATCCAGCAGCAGAACATTGGCCCCCGACTTCAATATTTTTGCGAGATGCACACGGTTCCGTTCGCCTCCCGAAATTGCTGAAGTTTTCTTTTGCTGATCGGAACCTGAAAAATTAAACCGGGCCACATAAGCGCGTGAGTTGAATTCGCGGGCGCCGAGCTGGATCGTATCCTTCCCATCTGAAATTTCTTCCCAGATGCTTCGGTTCGGGTTGAGCGAATCCCGCGATTGATCCACATAGGCGAGCGTTACCGTGTTTCCCAGGCGAAAATTTCCTTCATCCGGTTTTTCCTGTCCCGTAATCAATCGAAAAAGCGTTGTTTTGCCCGCTCCATTCGGTCCGATTACGCCCACGATTCCACCAGGAGGTAAGTGGAACGAAACATTTTCAAACAGAATGCGGTCAGCATATGCTTTTGTAACCGAGTCGGCTTCGATGACGAGATCTCCGAGGCGTTGTCCTGGCGGAATGTAAATTTCGAGAGTTTCGCTGCGATTGTCCCGTTCCTGCAAGAGCAGCGATTCATAGGATTTGATGCGCGCTTTGCTTTTAGCCTGGCGTGCTTTCGGGGACATGCGAATCCACTCAAGCTCCCGTTCGAGCGTTTTCTGACGAGCGCTTTCCGCTTTCTCTTCACGGCGCAAGCGATCCTGTTTTTGTTCGAGCCAGGAGGAATAGTTCCCTCGCCACGGAATCCCCTGTCCGCGATCAAGCTCTAGAATCCATCCGGCTACGTTATCCAGAAAATACCGGTCGTGCGTTACGGCGATGACCGTCCCTTCGTACTTCTGCAGATGCTGTTCCAGCCAGGCGACGGTTTCAGCATCGAGATGGTTTGTTGGTTCATCAAGCAACAGGATGTCAGGCTTCTTCAGTAAAAGCCGGCAGAGCGCAACGCGACGTCTCTCGCCACCCGATAAAATCTCCACCGGCGTATCACCGGGAGGGCACCGGAGCGCATCCATTGCCATCTCCAGCCGGCTGTCCAGATCCCATGCGCCTGCCGCATCGAGTTTGTCCTGAATATTTCCCTGCCGCTCCAGCAACTTGTTCATCTCATCGTCATCCATCGGCTCAGCAAATTTTTCGCTGATCTCTTCAAACTGCCGAAGCAATTGCGTGATTGGCTGGACACCTTCCTCTACAATCTGCCGGACTGTTCTCTTTTCATCGAGTTGCGGTTCCTGTTCGAGATAGCCGATCGTGTACCCGGGCGAAACGGCAATCTCTCCTTGAAACTCTTGATCCACGCCGGCCAGAATCCGCAACAGCGTGCTTTTTCCTGATCCGTTCAATCCAAGCACCCCGATTTTTGCGCCGTAATAGTAACCAAGGTAAATGTCTTTCAAGACCGGTTTCTTATCGTAAAATTTGCTGACTCCAACCATGGAGTAAATGACTTTGTTCGATGGTTCGTTTGCCATAATTAGAATTTAATCACTTTCGCCTTTGTGTTGAATCCCCAAAGGATATTCGAAAAGCATATCGGATGTCCTGCAATGTGCACAAAATTATAACGGAATTTCTCTGCTCTTTGTGCCTTTGCGTTAAAATCAGCTGTTTTGGATGTCGAGAACGAGACGCGCGGGATTTTGCATCTCACCGACTCTGTACGGAATTTTGCTCTTTATTCCGATCAAGAACGTGACTTCACCTTCAAAATCGCAAACGAGGCGAACCTCTTCCATCTGAGACGATGGCGGAACAGAAAATTTACCAAGTGTTGCGTGTCCGGCTTCGTCATGTGCCTGAGCGACTGAAAAGCTTACCAGCAGAACCTCAACTCCTCGCAACGTAACTTCGTCGCCTGAACCGCACTGATAATACGGA
>JBKKAT010000291.1:0-2566 GCA_046714535.1 Acidobacteriota bacterium
GTGAAGTGCAGCATAGTATTCTGCTGCGGGGTAGTAAGATCCAAAACTTGAAAAGACGAGTGGAAGACAGCTTGATCGGTGTGAACGTTGAAATCTGCCGAAGCGAGAAACCGCCGGAAGCCTATCGGTTTCTGGTGGGGGATAACAGCAGAATAGAAATCTACTGAGGTTGAAATGATACGGGACGTAAAAGTGAAGCAATTGAGAGTGATTCCCGATGAACGCGGAAGGTTGTTGGAAGTTCTCCGTTCAGATGATGAGGAATTTTTTATAAAGTTCGGTCAGGTGTATGTTTCTACCACCTATCCGAACGTTGTGAAGGCCTGGCATTATCACAAGGTACAGCTGGATCACTTTGTATGCGTTCATGGCATGGTGAAACTTGTTTTGTACGATTCACGCGAGGATTCTCCCACGCATGGCGAGATCAACGAATTCCATTTGGGAGTTCACAATCCGATCATGGTGCAGGTGCCCAACCTGGTTTATCACGGTTGGATGTGCATCAGCGTTGAAGAGGCGATTGTTGTGAATGTTCCCACGGAGCTTTACCACTATAAAGAACCGGACGAATACCGGCTCGATCCTCATGGCGGAGGAATTCCATACGACTGGACGCGTAAAGACCGATGATCCGCTACTTAATTACCGGTGGCGCTGGTTTTATCGGCAGTCACTTTGTTCACGCTCTGCTGGAGTCTGAGCCGCAAGCGCAGGTTCTGAATCTTGATTTGCTCACCTACGCCGGCAACCCGGACAATCTAATTGATCTGGAAGGGAACGCAAGATATCGTTTTGTGCAGGGTGATATTTGCGATCGCGAACTGGTGGACCGTTTGATGGCGGAAACGGACTTCGTTGTCCATTTCGCGGCCGAATCTTTCGTGGATCGTTCCATCTACGGAGCCGATCATTTCATCAGAACGGACGTCTATGGCACTTTTGTTTTGCTGGAGATGGCTCGCAAACACTCTATCCAAAAATTTATTCACATCTCCACCGATGAAGTTTACGGTGATTGTCCAACCGGATCCTTTGAGGAACAGGATGCTCTCCATCCCACAAATCCTTACGCCGCAAGCAAAGCAGGCGCCGATCGCCTGGCCTATTCGTTTTACAAAACTTACGAACTGCCGGTAACCATCGTTCGGGCGTCAAATAACTACGGCCCGAATCAGTATCCTGAGAAACTCATTCCGCTGTTCATCACAAATGCCCTGCAGGATATTCCTTTGCCCGTTTATGGAGATGGCATGCAAGTCCGGGACTGGTTGTACGTGCGCGACCATTGCGCGGCGATTTTATTATTATTGAAGAAAGGTGGTGCGGGGGAAGTTTACAATATCAGCACCGGTCACGAAGCAACGAACATGCAGATTACACAGAAAATTCTGAAGGTTTTGGGGAAACCATCCTCACTCGTCCGCCATGTGACCGATCGGCCGGGACATGACCGGAGATATTCGATCAATTCGAAAAAACTTCGAAGTTTGGGCTGGTCGCCTCAGCAAAATCTGGAGTCCGGCCTGGAAGAGACAATCCGATGGTATCAAAACAATGAGGACTGGTGGCAAAAGATCCGTAACAGACAGGCGGAATATCAGGAATTCTACAAAAAACACTACGGAACAATAAGCGAGAAATCATGGCAGATCCGTCCTTCATAAGTGATCGCACGGTGTTATTCGGCTCCCGCGGAATGATCGGGAGCGCACTGGCAAAGCAATTCAGTACATCGACTTTATCCGCCTACAGTCACAGGGAACTGGACATAACGGATTATGCAGCGATGGAGAAAATTTTCCTCCGCACAAAGCCCCAGCTGGTCTTGAATGCTGCTGCGTTCACACGTGTAGATGATTGCGAGAAAATTCGGGAAACCGCATTTTTGGTGAACGCCCAGGCGCCTGGACATATCGGAACGTTGTGTAAGAAGTACGATGCCTTTCTAGTTCATTTTTCTACCGATTACGTGTTTGATGGTTCAGGTGACCATCCTTATCACGAAGATCATCCTGCGAATCCGATTAATTATTACGGCACCACCAAGTGGGAAGGGGATAAAAAGATTCTGGCATCCGGCTGTTCCCATCTTATTCTCCGCACATCCTGGATTTTCGGAAAGAATGGAGATAATTATGTGAAGAAAATCCTGAAGAGAGCGATGGCGGGAGCAAAGCTGGAAGCTCCCGTTGACCAGGTTGGATCTCCTACTTATGCAGATGATGTTGCGAACGCGGTTTCACGTTTGCTTTCCGTACAGGCCGGGGGAATTTACCATTTTACTAATTCGGGACATTGTAGCCGTCACGAGCAGGCTACGACCATTTTGCAGCTATATGGCTTGAACAATTCTGTGGAAGCTGTTAAAAATGATGATTTACGTGTTCAGGCGAAAAGGCCGTCCTTCTCAGTACTGGATCTCGCACGGTATACGGAAACAACCGGTCACACGCCGCGCAGCTGGCAACAAAGCACTGCCGAATACATTGAATTCTTAAAACAGAACGAGCACGAATTGCGCTCATAATAGGGGAGCGCAGGCCTCCGGCCTGCATAGGGGACC
>JBKKAT010000292.1:0-9498 GCA_046714535.1 Acidobacteriota bacterium
GAAGAACTCATCGACCGTATTGCGGAAAGAGTATTGACCAAATTATCAGAACGGGTCGTTTCTGAAATTGTTTGGCAGGTTGTTCCGGATCTGGCGGAGAAAATGATCCGGCGCGAGCTGGAGAAACTTCACGCGGGGGAAGAATAGCGTCGACGCGTTAGCGCGTCTTCGAGTCTTCGCTTCGTGTCCCACCATTGTCCAAAAAAAGCCCTTAAGGAATATTTATGGAAAAAGCGTACAATCCGAAGCTCATTGAAGACGAACAATATCAATTCTGGCTACAGGGAAATTATTTTCACAGCGAAGTAGACCCGTCCAGGCCTCGCTTTTCGATTGTGATTCCTCCCCCCAACGTCACGGGATCACTCCATGTGGGCCACGCCCTGGATCTGACGCTTCAAGACGTGATTGTCCGGTGGCAGCGGATGCTGGGTAAGAGCACGGTCTGGGTGCCAGGTACTGATCATGCAGGAATTGCCACGCAGATGGTGGTCGAAAGGGAACTGGCGAAAGAGGATATCAGCCGTTTTGATATTGGCAGGGAAGAGTTTGAGAAAAGAGCGTGGATTTGGAAAGAGTATAGCCACGGGCTCATCACGAAAAGACTTCAAACACTGGGAGCCTCCGTTGATTGGTCACGGGAACGTTTTACTCTGGACGAAGGGTTATCTCGCGCGGTGCGCACTGCTTTTGTTCAGCTATTTCGCGAAGAACTGATTTATAAGGGCGAATACGTTGTCAACTGGTGTCCCCGTTGCAAGACGGCGCTTTCCGATCTCGAAGTGCGCCACGAACAAACCGAAGGACAGCTTCATTACGTGCGCTATCCGATTCAAGGTGAGCAAGAATTCATCACTGTTGCAACGACACGGCCGGAAACTATGTTGGGTGATACGGCCATCGCCGTTCATCCCGAAGATGACCGATACCGGCATCTCGTAGGAAAAACGGCAATCCTGCCGTTACTGAACAGGCCGATTCCTGTGATTTCTGATCCATTTGTGGACCGGGAGTTTGGAACAGGCGCTGTGAAACTCACTCCCGCGCACGATCCGAATGATTTTCTTGCGGCGCAGCGGAATAACATTCCAGCATTACTGGTGATCGATGGAGACGGCAAGATGCTGCCGCCCGCCGGACCTTATGCGGGTCTCGACCGCTTTGAGGCACGCAAACGGGTCCTCGAAGATTTAAGCTCCGCCGGTTTGCTTGTCCGGCAGGAAAAACACAGTTTAGCATTGGGAAAATGCGACCGTTGCAAGACGGTTGTAGAGCCGCTCCTTTCCGCGCAGTGGTTTGTGAAAATCGCATCACTGGCTGCTCCGGCGATCGAAGCGGTGGAAAAAGGGGAAATCCGTTTTTACCCGGAAAGCTGGTCCCGTGTTTACTTTGAATGGATGCGTAACATTCATGACTGGTGCATCAGCAGACAGTTATGGTGGGGACATCGTATACCGGTTTGGAACTGTGAAAAGTGCGGAGGCGTCACCTCAGAAGTGGATACGCCTCAAAATTGCGCGCATTGTGGGTCCCCGGAGCTGCGTCAGGAAACAGATGTCCTGGATACGTGGTTTTCAGCCGGTCTGTGGCCCTTCTCGGTTTTTGGATGGCCGGAGCGGACACCGGATCTGAACTACTACTATCCTACTAATTTATTAGTTACTGGCTTCGATATTATCTTCTTCTGGGTCGCCCGCATGATCATGATGGGCTTGAAGTTCACCGGTCAGATCCCATTTCGCGAAGTGTATATCCATGGTCTCGTTCGCGACGAGCACGGCCAGAAAATGAGCAAGAGCCGCGGAAATGTGATCGATCCGATGGAAGTGATTGAGGAATATGGAACAGATGCGATGCGATTCGCTCTGGCGGTTCTCGCAGTTCCCGGACCTGACATTCCACTTTCGACAAAGAGAATTCAGGGTTATAAAGCATTTCTGAACAAACTCTGGAATTCCGTCCGTTTTGCGCTCCTCAAAGTCCAGGAAAATGAGGACCTGTCTCCCTTGCCGGAGGCCTCCTGGGATCTGGGAGATCGCTGGATCGCCTCACGGTTTCAACGGGTCGCAGGAGAGGTGAATTCCTACCTGAGCGAATATCGTTTTGATCTTGCGGCCAATGCAGCATACCGGTTTTTATGGCACGAGTTCTGCGATTGGTACATTGAATGGATCAAACCTCATTTAAGTGGTGATTCCACCCAGGCATCGGGAAAAAAAGGTTTGTTGCTGCAGAGAGTGGGCGATGTGTTAAGGCTTCTGCATCCATTTGTTCCGTTCGTTACGGAATATTTGTACCAGCAGATTCCGGAACGGACCCGCTCAAGTAAGGCATTGATCATTGCTGAATATCCACAGAGAGATGAGAAATATATTCGGGAGGATTCAGAGGAGCAATTTGCTTTGTTGATGGAATTCATCGGCAAAATCAGACAGGTGCGCACCGAAATGAACATCGAACCATCCAAAAAGATTCACGTGTTTGTGAAAGGTGACGCGATCCGAAGTCTGATTGAATCACAAAAACAGGAAGTCTTTTTATTGGCCCGTTGCGAAAATCTGGAGTTCGTTTCGGATTTTCCGCAGGATCAACAACTGGCTCGAGGCGTTTTGAAAGATGCGGAAATAGGAATTAATCTCGCGGGTGTTCTGAATCTACAAAACGAAAAAGATCGTTTACAAAAAGAGTTGAGGCAGATTCTAGCCGACCTTTCCCTCGTGGAGAAAAAATTATCGAATGAGAAGTTTCTGCGCAACGCGCCGGCTCCGGTCGTGGAAGAACAAAAGGCAAAGTTTGAAGAGTTGAGCTTGCGGAAGAACAGGACCGAAGAGCATCTGCAAACTCTGGGATAAACCATATGCTGGATTGGGAGAGTCCTGAAATCTCTGCCATCCTGGATCATGCTCTATCTGAAGATCTGGGTAGCGGCGATATCACATCCACCACTCTTTTTGCTGATCCACCGGTTATTTCCGCGTATTTCCTGGCAAAAGAAGATGGCATTCTGGCAGGGATTCCGCTTGTGAACCGAATCTTCCGGCGGTTGGATCCTCTTTGCACCGTAGAGGAGTATTTTGACGATGGACAAGCGGTAAATGCGGGCACCAAGCTTTGTCGCGTCAAAGGAAAGGCAAACGCGCTTCTTGCGGGCGAACGTTTGACGCTGAACCTGATGCAGCGCCTTTCGGGGATTGCCACACAAACTGCCGCCTATGTGGCTCTTGCTGCACCATTCGAAATCCGTATTCTCGATACGCGCAAAACTACTCCATTGCTTCGGGTGCTTGAAAAATACGCTGTGCAAATGGGAGGCGGGCACAATCATCGCACAGGTTTGCATGACGGAATTCTGGTTAAAGATAATCACCTGAAACTGGAGCCCGATTTCGAAATGATTCTTGAGAAGTTTCAGCAAAAGGGCTATTCGCCGGAAAAAGTCGAAATTGAAGTAACTTCCCTCGATATGTTGAAGAAAGCCATGAACTCAGGCGGGCTCTGGTTTTTGCTGGACAATATGAAGCCCTCCCTGATCCGTAAATGCGTCAAGCTCAAACGGAGCAAAATGTCGTACGAAGTTTCCGGTGGAATCAGTCCGCGCAACTTCGCGAATTATTTGATCCGTGGTGTCGATGCAATTTCCATTGGTGGATTAACTCACTCCGTAAAGAGTTTGGATATTTCTATGGAGATGGAATAAAAATTTAAGATTTCAGATGCGAGATTTCAGATTGAAATTGGAGAATTGTAGATTTGAAGAGTGTATTGCGTCGTTCGTTTCGCCAGGTTCGACCAAAATAAATGACTCAAAAGTCAACAAACGACCTCCGCATTCAATCTACAATCCTCAATTCCAATCTGAAATCAGTAATCTGCAATCTAAAATTCATTGAGCCATGTTTGACATACGGAAATTTCACGAGCTCCGAAAGGGTAATTTTGGGAAGCAGCTCGTTTATTATGATGAGATAGACAGCACCAATCGCGTTGCCTCCGAGCTTGCTAGAAGCGGCGCGGAGGAAGGGACTGTTGTCATCGCCGATGGCCAAACTCAAGGTCGCGGGCGCAATGCGCGCACATGGTATTCGCCACCGGGTGTCAATCTTTACTTCACTGTCATCTTATTTCCGCCTGTTGAGCGTTTGCATTATTTGCCATATGTTGCGGGACTCAGTGTCGTCCGGACAATGGATCTTTTGCGCATTGATTCAGATCTGAAATGGCCTAATGACATCCTGATCAACGGAAAAAAGGCCGGCGGCATATTGATTCAGACTTCGATAGAACAAAATCGTTTGCAGTTTGCGCTGGCAGGTATTGGAATCAACGTGAATGCCCGGGAGTTTCCGGAAGAGCTTCGGGCGATTGCCATCTCTCTCTCCCAGGTACTGGGAAGGGAAATTCAGCGAGAAGAACTTCTTGCAGACATCCTTTTTGATTTGGAACAACTCTATGGAAGAATAGCCGGCATGAGCTGGGAAGAAATGACGGACCTTATGGGACGTTATTCTTCGATTGTGGTCGGTTGCCCTGTGGAGATTGAACAACAGGGCGAGATAAAGAGTGGGGTAACGGAGGGGTTGGATTCCATGGGTGGCTTGATTGTTCGAACAACGGCCGGCCGGGAAGTTTTTTATACCGGGGAGATTGTATCGTGTCGCAAAAAGTGAAAAATCTGCTCGCCATCGACGTCGGAAATACTAATACCGTAGTAGGTCTTCTGAAAAACGGCAAAATTGTGCATAGCTGGAGGCTGACGACTGTCCGGGAAAGGACCGGCGATGAACACGGAATTCTGATTAAAAACGCACTTTCGCTGGGTGGCTTTGCGAAGGAGGAATTCGAAGGAATCGCAGTCAGTTGCGTCGTCCCTCCTCTTCTTCCCGGCATTAAGGAGATGTGTGAAATTTATTTTCATCACGAGCCTTTTATCGTGCAGCCCGGTATCAAAACCGGAATGCCGATTCTGTATGAACACCCGCAGGAAATAGGCGCAGACCGCATTGTTCTATCGGTGGCAGGGTTCCACAGATATGGCGGACCTTGCATTGTCGTGGATCTCGGTACCGCGACCACTTTTGATGCCGTATCCGAAAAAGGAGAGTATCTGGGAGGAATTATTGCGCCGGGTATTGGAATTTCTGCGGAGGCACTTTTTCAACGCGCGGCAAAACTGCCCCGCGTGGAGATCCGGGAACCGGCTCAGGTAATCGGCAGGAATACCGTAACAGCAATGCAGTCCGGGATTTTTTATGGATATCTGGGGCTGATTGAAAAAATATTAACTCTGGTGGAAGAAGAGCTGGGAAGCGCTACTACAAATATAGCAACGGGTGGGCTGGCTCCGCTCATGGCCAAGCGATCGGAGAAGATTCATCACTCGAATCCGGATCTGATCATGGACGGGTTACAAATTCTTTTTGAAATGAATCGCTGATGGAAGAAGAGGAATATTTCCGAATGGTTGAGGATTATTTCGTGCAAAAAAGAGGAAATCCCATGCTTCTATCTCCCAAAGAGTGGGCATTGATCCGGGATTGGCACGAAACAGGGATCCCGGCGGAAGTCGTGTTGCGCGCGATCGATCGCGGTTTCGAAAAGAAAAAAGAGGAATTTGAATCGCCCGTGACCCTGACCTATTTCCGCCGGATTGTCAAAGGCGAGTACAAACGATTTCTGAAATCGCAGGAAGGTTTGTCGACCGAAACACCGAAAGAGTCCTCATCGAACGTGGTTGAGTTTCTCGAAAAATTGCTCCGCTCATTGGAGGAAAGCAGCAAGCAGGCTCGCGATGCCGGCAATCAAGCAATGGCCGATCTGCTGCAGGGATGCAGGGAAAAGCTTTCCGCCGATGTTGTTCAACCTTTTCATGAGAATCAAAATATGGATCTTCAGCGTGTGGAACATCAACTTGCAACACTGGAAAAAGAGATTGAGAAAGTGCTTCTGCAAACAGTCTCTGAAGCCCAGTTAAACAGTTTCAGGGAGGATGCCATGCGCGACTTAAAAGCATTTCAAGAGAAAATAGAGTTTCCTGTTTATCAGGAAATGATCAACAGAGCGCTCATTAAATCTGTCCGCAAGCTTTACAACATTCCGCGTTTAAGTCTGTTTTATATGTAGCCGAAGGCGCAAACCATGTCTGCGCCCTTCGTTTGGATATTTGTCTGTTTTGCTGCAGGTGTGCTCAGCGCAGAGGCCATTCAATTTTCGGAATGGCTGTTGCTTCCCGCATTCATCTGCGCGGTGCTGGGTCTTCGCTGCTCGAAATTCAGGCTCGCTTTTTTCGCAGAAGCTTTCCTGATTTTCTTGATGGGATCTGCATTTGTCCAGCATCAGTCGAAATCATACGATCGCAATCCATTGCGAGAATGGGTGCGTTCGAACGAAAGGGAAGTCGTCGCTTTTGAAGGGACTCTGATTCGAACTCCGGAATTGTCTGAAGAGTATTTCGTTTTGCACGTTCGAGTTCGATCCGTTTCCGGTGTCCCCCGGCAAGGCAATGCAAGACTCACAGTTTCCGGGGAGTTAAAAGAGCCATGGATTGTAGGCGATCGCATCGAATCCTTCGCGCGCTTCCGTTTAGGGAAAAATTTTCGCACGAAAGGAGCTTTTGATTATGAAAGACATCTCCGCGCCGAGCGAATTCACGCTTTGGGTACGATCAAAAGTCCGCTGCTCATTCGTAAACAGGGCGCCGAAACCGGTTTCAGGAGATATACCTCGAGCATCCGTCTCCGATGGATTCGCAATACGATCGAGACTTTCTCCTCTCCCAGCTCGGGAATTCTCCGGGCTCTGTGGCTGGATGATCGTGGTGGTTTGCAACCTGCAGAAGAACAGATTCTGATGGATGCGGGAGTGTTTCATGTAATTGCCATTTCCGGTTTCCATATTTCGATTTTGTTGCTGTTGCTTTTTCTGGGTTTTAAGAGATTTCTTTCTTTTCGATGGGCCGTTGCCGCCGCCTGTTTGTTTATGCTCGGGTATTTCCTGATTCTGGAAGGCCGGTCATCCGTAACAAGATCTTTCCTGAGTTTTTTGATTTTGGCATTTGCCATCTGGAGATACGAGCAGATCCAACTTGGAAATTGGATCTGTCTTTCCGCCTTCGCACAACTCGTGATCAATCCGCAAGAATTGTTCGATAGCGGATTTCACCTGACTTATCTTTCTACCGCAGTGATTCTATTTCTGGTCGTTCCGGTTTGCAAAAGATTCAACGGCTTTTCCCGGGTTGTTCGTTACCTCTTGAATTTTCTTGTAGCAGGAATCCTGGTTCAAATCGTTCTGGTTCCTTATCAGATTTACGTCTTTCATAGAGTCCCCCTGTTTACATTCTTCGCTAATATCGTGGCGGTGCCGGTTTCCAGTGTTTTGATCGCTTCCAGCATCGTGCTGATGCCGTTGCCGTTTCTCTCGAAGTTTATCAGGATGCCTGTGCAGGGAATGATCCATGCTTTTCTAAGTTCTTCGGGAATGTTTGCGGAGCAGGGAGTTCGGATTTTTACGTCTCCTTCTCTTGCCTTAGTCTTTGCGTTCTATGCTGCTCTCGTTTTTGCGATTGTTGCCAAAGGAAAGAAATGGAAAATAACCTGTTTTGCGGTAGGCGCGCTCTTACTTTTCTTTGTACTATGTCCCGGCTCAGCGAAACCGGGCGGAGTTTTGCAGGTCCATTTCCTTGACGTCGGACAGGGGGACGCGATTCTCCTGGAATACCCGGACGGAACTTACGACATGGTGGATGGTGGCGGATTTTTCAATGCCGGCGCCCTTGATACCGGCCAGGCGATTTTGCTGCCTTACTTGTGCCGCCTGGGGATTACACGCCTTCATCGTGTTTTTCTGACGCACGCGCACGCCGATCACATGAACGGTCTTGTTTCCTTGATGCGATACGTGCCTGTTGATGAATTCTACGTAACCAGGGAACCGGTGGGGGAGAAGAATTACCAACAATTCCTGAGAAACATCAATCGCGCTCCTGTCCGGATTTCTCACGGCGCAAAATTCCAGCAGGCAGGTGTAACGCTTGAAGTGTTGTCGCCCGATGATTCCAATAGGACTTTACGGGTAAGAAACGACGATTCGCTTGTTCTATTGGTTCAGTATCGCGGCAAACAGATTTTGTTAACTGGTGATATTGAAAAGGGAGGCGAAGAGACTCTGGCCGGTAAAATTGAATCGTCAGTAGATTACGTGAAAGTTCCGCATCACGGAAGCAAAAGCTCCAGTTCCTTAGTTCTGCTGGAAGCATTAAATCCGAAGGCGGCCTTCATTTCTGTGGGAAGCAACAATTGGTTTGGCCACCCGAACCCCGATGTGCTTTCGCGATATCGTCAGAAGCATGTTCTGGTGTATCGCACAGATATACATGGGACCATCCGCCTTCGAATCGGCGATCACGAAAGCCGCGTAGACCTCGAATAAAGTAAATAGAAAACTCTGATAAACTTGCGTTTCATGGACACACGGCGCAAGACGAAAATTTTGGCAACGCTCGGTCCTGCATCAGCCACGCCAGAAATCATTGAACGGCTGATTCTGGCCGGTGCCGACGGTTTTCGTTTAAATTTTTCACACGGCAATCACGACTATTTTCGCATCTTGTCAGAAACAGTTCGTGCTATCTCCGATAAAATCGGAAGGCCGGTGGCGATACTGCAGGATCTTCAGGGTCCCAAAATCAGGACCGGGAAGCTTGCAGAAGGCAAACCGGTGCACTTGATTCCCGGAACCAAATTCGTGATCACCACACGGCCAATCGAAGGAAACGCAATGATTGTTTGCACGTCTTATTCCGGTCTGCCGAAAGATGTTCGTCCGGGTGACAAAATTCTGGTTGATGATGGCGCAATCGAGCTGAAAGTTATTCAAGTTCAAGAGACAGAGGTAGAAACAGAAATCGTAATAGGCGGTTCTCTTGATGAGAAACAAGGAATTAACCTTCCAGGAGTAGATGTGAGCGCGCCAAGTCTAACGGAAAAGGACGCAGCTGACGCGATTTTTGGAAAGGAACTCTCCGTGGATTACGTGGCTCTCTCCTTTGTGCGTTCTGCTGCTGATGTGCAGAAACTTCGCGACGTTTTGGGTAATGTTGATAGTCGAATTATCGCAAAGATTGAAAAGCCGCAAGCCATTAAGAATCTGTCTGAAATTCTCGAAGTATCGGATGGGGTAATGGTGGCGCGTGGAGATCTTGGAGTTGAATTGCCTGCGGAGAGGATACCACTGCTGCAGAAAATGATTATCGAACACGCAAACCGCGCAGAAAAACTCGTGATTACTGCCACGGAGATGCTGGAAAGCATGGTAGATCATGCCAGGCCTACCCGCGCAGAAGCGTCCGATGTCGCAAACGCGATTCTGGATGGAACCGATGTTTTGATGTTGTCACAGGAAACGGCTATGGGTTTGTATCCGGAAAAAGCCGTCAAAACGATGGCCTCGATCGCGGAATTTACCGAATCGGATGAAGATGTATTCCGCAACACGGAACGC
>JBKKAT010000293.1:0-3792 GCA_046714535.1 Acidobacteriota bacterium
CAATAAGGCTGAATTAATTGTTATCATTTATGATAGAGAAGGCAGCGGTGAGTGGACTATTCCATCATCCAATCATCAAAGAACCGCTGAATTATTAAAACAACGGGGACTCAAGACTTCGCAGCAAAGATAGCGTGTTGATGCGGCCGCGGATTCGAGCAATCGGCAACGGGAGCAACTTGGCACTTTGTTGATTCATTCTGCGGAAGCGAATATGTTCCCTGCAAACCGAAACTCATCCCGGGTCGAACTTCCCTACTGTGGAATCAGGAGGTTCCAGTTAACGATAGCGGTGACGAAAGGTGGACTTTCGGTGATTTGCGTGCTGACCCCGAACCGCGATCCGTCAGGGGAGACAACATAGCGATTCCTTCGCTCGAACTGGGCGAAGGCGTTGGTCTGGAAGAGATCGGCGGGAAGCCCGGGCTCAAGTCCGGTTGCGGTGGAAACGATCGGCGCAGCCATAATCTTTCTGTCCAACGAAAGGTAAAAAAGCTCTTTGCCATCCTTACGCCAGCGGGGCATCGTGCCTCCGTTCGAAGATATTTTCCACTTACCCTGCTCCGGGGATGGGAAGCTTTGAACATAGACTTCATATTTTCCTGATTCGTCTGAGGCATATGCCACCCATCGTGCATCCGGAGATATCTGGCCATGAGCTTCCACAAATGGGGACTGAAGGAATGGAAAGGGCTTTGATCCCTTCTTCTGCAACGGAAGCACCCACAAATCGGACCCGGTAGAGCCTTCGTGCATTACATAAAGCAGGTACTTGCCGTCAGATGACCAATCCACGGGTACCTTGTCCATACTGCTTTTCAGCAGAAGCTCGGGTTTTTTTGTTCCGATCGCCGATGTTTTGTAAAGATCGCCGTTGGAGTAGATGATCTCGCTGCCATCAGGCGACCAGGTCGGGTCGTCGGCGCCGGAGAACGTGAATCGCGACATCATCCCCCGTAAGGAGTCGTGAATCCAGATATCCTGGACACCGGTCTGAGAATCGGCGCGCGCCAGCGCCAGTCTATTACCGTCCGGCGATAATTCCGGATCCCCATATTCTCCCGGATCCGAAAGTGTTTGAGTCTGCCTGCCGCCCCTGTCATACCAGATCAACTTTTCGCGATTAACAGATTCTTGAGTTCGAAAGATCAGGATGCCATTTTCAGAAACGCTGAAGTCTATGCCACCGAATTGGTCGCTGCCGGCGATATCTTGATCCAGCGAAAAAGGTTCTCCTTTCATTTCCAGACTCTTCACATCAAACCGGTTCGCCACAAGGTTCCCGTTACGCACGAAAAACAGAAAACCGGGATGGGCGTATTCTGCGCTGGACGGGATATTCAATGACTTCTTTAACTTGCTGTCTTCCAGAGATCCGATGTATACAGCGGCAAGCCGCTCTCTGAAGGAAACATAGGAATCGCCCTGATCTCTTCGCACCTGATACAGGAAGTGCTTTCCATCAGGAAGGAATCTGGGGAAACGATGGCTGATTTCCTGATTCTTCTCATCGAGTTCCGTGATCTTTGTTGCTTCTCCTCCCGAACCGGAAACACGATAAAGAGGACTGTTCTGGTCCGGCGCGAAAATGATCACATTGTCCCGATTCCAGCTTGCTCCACGACCTGCCGCGGCGTCGCAGAGGATCTCGGGTGTACCGCCACTCACGGCAATCTTTTTCAGCTTCCCTCCTGAGAAGAATCCGAGATAACGGCTGTCTGGAGACCAGAAAACGGAAACAGCGGCATTGGTGCCGTTCAGTGGCTCGGAAAGCAGTGAATCCATGGAACGTATGGAGATCATGTTTTGACCGAACTGCGCAACACTCAGAAAAGCCACCCGTTTCCCGTCCGGAGAAATCACGGTCCTGTTGTAATTACCAACATACGATCCGCCCGGTTGCTGCAATTGAAATCGAATGACCCCATCCCTCGTTTCTTTTCGGGAGAAATAGAGAAAGGCAAAGATGGTCGAAGTGATGAAAAAAAGAAGAGCGATACCTCCCAGAACGAAAGTTGTCTTTGGTCTCCGCGCAGCAATCGGGGCGGTTTCTGCCGGCGCAATGACAGTGGATCTGGATTCTGAGTATCCTGAAATGGCTTCGAGAGCGAAACCCAGATCGCGTGTGGATTGAAACCGTTCTTCCGGGGATTTTTCCAGGCAACGGCTGATGATTTTCTGGAGCCCCGGTTGCAGACCGGGAACAGTTCCCGATAAATCAGGAGGATCCTGGTGCAAAATCGCACCCAGTGTGTCCGCTTGAGTTTCTCCATGGAACGCTTTTTTCGCGGTGAGCATCTCGTAAAGGATTGTTCCAAATGTAAAAATGTCGGATCGGTGGTCCGCCGGCTTTCCTCGCACCTGTTCCGGTGCCATGTACCCAATTGTTCCCAAAATTGTTCCCGGTAGCGACTGCAGGCCCGCTGTTTGCAACTTCGAACTCTCTGCAGTTGTCACCTCGGGCTGAATTAGCTTTGCCAGACCGAAGTCCAGGATTTTCAGACGGCCATCTCTGGAAAGAAAAAGATTTTCGGGCTTCAGATCCCGATGAATGATTCCCTTTTCATGCGCCGCGGCCAAACCTTCCACCAATTGAATTGCAAAATCAATCGCTTTTCTTCTGGGTATGCCTCCCTGATTCAAGCGATCGCGGAGAGTTTCTCCATCCAGAAGCTCCGTCACCAGATAGGGAGATCCCTGATGGTTGCCTATGTCGAAGACCGCCAGGACGTTCGCATGGTTGAGCGCGCCGGCTGCTCTTGCCTCCTGTTCGAAGCGCCGTAGCCGATCTGCTTCCTCTGAAAATGCGGCCGGCAGGACCTTGATCGCTACTTCGCGTCCGATCCTCGGATCCAGGGCCCTGTAGACTTCGCCCATTCCGCCCGCGCCCAATAGCGCTACGATTTCATAAGGTCCCAGTTTATTTCCGGCAGCAAGCATTCGTTTGAAAAAAAATCTATGCAAGTATAGACAGCGCAATTCAAAAACACAAACAGCCTTTCTCGTTTACTTCTTGCCGTTTGATTCAAAGCAAAAGAGAGTTTAGTGTGATGACCCTGCAAGTGACCAGCATCCAGTAAATGCATGATTATTTTCGCAGTCTTCTAAACAGTGATGTGTCGGGGAAGAACGGACGAGGGATATCGATTTGCAACCACTTTAGGACCGATCGGGCAACTGCAATCGGATTCTCTTTTAGATGTTCCGGTTTGACTTTGAGCGATGTGATTCCTGACTGTGAAATCAATGGCGGTTCCTTCCCTTCAACGACGACGGCTTTCTGTCCCGGGAGAGCGTTGTTCTTTCCTTGTGGCTTCTTCCTGCTCCTCCAGTGGGAGCTCACAGCCAAAGTCAAAACTAATACTATAGTAGCTATAGGACCGGATTCTTTACACAAACCGCGTAGGCGCAGTCAGTATGGTTCGCGTTCTCGGCACGATATATAATATGGACATGATCAATCTGGAATCGACTCAGACAGTGCCACTGACCGTGACGGCCAATGGAACCATCCGGATCAAAGGCTCGCGAGTCACTCTTGATTCGGTTATTCATCATTTCAAGCTCGGAGCAACGCCGGAGGAAATCGCCCTAAAATTTCCGACCTTAGCGCTTGTTGATATCTACGCGACCATCACTTATTACCTGAGTCGCAAGAATGAAGTTGAGGAATATCTCAAAGAGCAGGATATTGTAGCTGAAGAAACTCGAGCGTTTATCTAATCGCACCAAGACACTGCAGTACTCCGTGAGAGGCTACTATCGCGTGCTGCTGAAATGAAACTTCGGTAA
>JBKKAT010000294.1:0-2569 GCA_046714535.1 Acidobacteriota bacterium
TATATAGAGACCCTGAAGAATCTGGCTTGTTCGTAGAGCAAATTCATTCGCTACAAATAGCAACGTTTCAGCGAGTCTCTTCACCACCTTTGCCCTTCGGAGTTACGCCTTTCACTTCCACTGCCAGCACGTGCAATTGACCGGCCAGCAAGTCCCACGAATGTTCAGCATTCTCTACCCAGATTACCTGTGCCGGATTCAGGTCGAAAATGGAAGCTTTGCCGTCAGGTTGCATCATACGAAAGCGCGCCTTATCAAGACTGATCAGTACCATGGGATTATGTGTGTGCATAGGACTCTTGGCTCCTGGTGCACCGTGCGCTTCAAAAACGCGCACGTGGTCGTTCTCCAGGACAACGTTATGGTGTGTGGGGTCAACAGTAACCGCGTCTCTGGGACTGTTGCGAACGGCCGCCGCGCCCTCCTTCTTTTTCTGCGCCGCCTTCGGTTCAACAGCGAATAGGTGCACTTGCCCGGAGAGTAACTCCCAGGAATGTTCCACATTTTCCAGCCAGAGCACCTGAGCTGGATGCAAATCAAAAATTAAGGTCTTACCGTCCGGTTGTGTCATGCGCGCCCGCGCTTGACTTAGACTAACGACAACCAAAGGAAAATGGCTATGCATGGGACTCTTGTCCCCGGGCGCGGCCAGCACCTCGAAAACACGCACATGATCGTTCTCCAGGACAACTTTATGGTGCGTGGGATCCACAACCACAGCATCTTTTGAATCCCGCGCAACCGCAGCCGGTACGAGGGCAAATAGAAATAAAACCACCAGACCAAGCGACTTCTTCATCGTCTTCTCCCACTGAGTATTCATAGGCTGGAATGATATCGCAAAAATCTTTCCTTAAAAACACACCTTATCCGCGGAAAGCAAGCAGGGCGACTAAAAGGAGGTGTTGCAGTCGGCTGCACTGATTTGTTCGCTGGCGTTAGAAGTCTAGATCTTCTTGCTTGATTACTTTTTTCAGAAGATGACGATGACAATGAAGCCGATCTTCAGGGCAGTGGCATAAAAGAGTGATATTCCTTTCGCGAGCAAGGCGTTTGAGCAACCTCAAAGTAAACTTCTGCCCATGATTCTTAATTGTGATGTTCATTTTATCCAGGCTTGAGCTTTCAAAGAGCTCAGCTAAGTACCGGCTCGTGTATTCTTTCCAGGAAACAGTACCTGCGAGAAAGGCCCTCAAAAGCTTTTCGCTTGGACCGAGCGACGGCATCCAGACATCGTAACGAGTCGTCGGCATCCCGCGACCTCGAAATCTTGTGACAAGAATTCGAAGGCCATCACTTTTACGATCAATTGCAGTCCGGACGGATTTCGTTTTTACCATAATATTGTTCCGCTCCAGCGAACGCAGGAGTTGACCCGCTTGTTGCCTGCAACCCCTTCCCTAACCCAATTTCTCTCTTCGAACAAATGTCAGCGAGCCAGCAGCAATACTAAAGATATAAGTGTTACAGGACACTAGGTACTATGATCTGCCATTACGGTAACAAGGATCTCCCGTTTCTTCGGGCCATCGAATTCGCAAAGAAAAATGTTCTGCCAGCGGCCTAAAGCCATTGCGCCAGCTACAATCGGAACTGTTTCAGAGGGTCCAACCAGACCCGACTTCAAATGCGCGTCTCCATTGCCATCCTGTTGATCATGAAGCCACACACCTTTCGGGATCGTTTTACTTAATAGATTCACTACATCCGTTTGCACCGAGTCGTCCCAATTTTCCTGGATCATGATCGCCGCGGTAGCATGGCGAACATAAACATGAACGATCCCATTTTGTATTTCAGAAGTTTTTACAATTCTCTTTACTTCTTCCGTGATGTCGTAAAGAGCGTTCCGCTTATCTGTGGAAATATGAATCGTTTTACGCATATGTTAGTTATTATAATAAGGAACAAAATGATAGTACTGGGTATAGAAACATCGTGCGATGACACATCGGTAGCCGTGTTGCAAGAACAAAAGATCCTGAGCAACGTGATTTCGTCGCAAGTAAAAATTCACGAAACTTTCGGTGGAGTTGTACCTGAACTGGCGTCGAGACATCATCTGGACAACATCGGCTGGGTGTTGCAAGAAGCGATCGATCAATCCGGCGTTACCTCAAAACTGATCGAAGGAATCGGTGTGACGTACGGTCCGGGGCTCGTTGGATCACTCCTGGTGGGTTTGAACACTGCTAAAGCACTCGCGTACGCGTGGAATATACCGTACGTTGGCGTAAATCATTTGGAAGCTCATCTGCACTCCATTTTTCTGGAATATCCGGATGCTGAAATGCCGATGCTCAGTATCATCGCGTCGGGAGGCCATACGAGTCTGTACTTCTTACGGACAAAAGATGATTACGAGCTTCTGGGTGAAACACGGGATGATGCGATTGGAGAAGCATTTGATAAAGTGGCCAAACTTTTCGGATTGGGTTATCCCGGAGGGCCGGTGATTGACAGGATCGCTAACCGGGTCAACGCAAATCCAATCCGGCTGACCAAAGCACAGTTCGGAGAAGACACGTACGATTTTAGCTACAGCGGAATCAAAACTGCGGTGTTGCAT
>JBKKAT010000295.1:0-3756 GCA_046714535.1 Acidobacteriota bacterium
CTCCAGTGAGGCGTAAGAGGCGGAGGCCCTCGCCACCACCAGCAACACTGTCCGTGGCGCAAGGGACGTCTGCGAAAAGGCAGTCAAAGGAACAGCCACAACAAAGGCGACTAGCATGATAAACATTCCATGGTGCTTATGAAACATGTCTGTCCTCCTCTTAGAATTGAGAGAAACATGATAGCCCAGGTTCACGCTCCTCGAAACGCACTTTTTAAACCGATTGCAAACCTCGGGTCCAGAAGATGTCGGCGATAGCGAATTGTTCGGCCAGACAGGGACATTGATGCAGACCCGACTTCAATTGCCAGCGCTTACCCTTGCCTGAAGCCAACTGACCATTAACTCAAAGTATCCGGGAACGTACCTCTTTAGGTGCTCCAGTTCGCTGTCGCTTCCGGTCTTGGCTTCCAAAATAAGATGGTGTGCTTTGGGGAATACCTTGATAGTGAAATCTGTATTCTTCCTGCCGGCGAGCGCCTTCGCTAGAATAGGCGCGACCTGACTAACTGGCGTGGAAGCATCCAGCTCTCCAAAGATTGCCAGCACCGGGCCGCTGTAATGCGCCCATAACGACACTGGATCAAAATCAATGTCGAGAGCCAAAAACCACTGGTCCCGCTTAGTCCGATCAATCTCATTTGGAGGCGGCGTGAGCCAGTCCTTGATCTTTGCGTTTTCCTGAGCCTTTTGAATTGCTGCGGCGTACTTCTGGGATTCACCCGTCCGTACAAAGTCGAAAAGAAGCTTCCTTGTGGCAAGGACCTCATCTATTTCGGCTTGAGAGAAACCATTGACGCGCATCTCCATTTCAACGTTATAGAGTTCTTGCCGGGCCACCGTATAACCGCTCCCGCCTGCAGAAACCGAAATAATAAAGGCAACATTATTAGACAGTGAGGTGGCTTTCGCCATAACCCAGCCAGCCTGACTGCTGCCCCACAACCCGATCCGCTGCGGGTGAATGTCATTTCGATTCCGGAGAAAATTAAGACCGGCTATGGCGTCCGCAGCTAGCTCATCGAAACCGGCTTGTGCCCAGTTGCCAGTCGAAGTGCCCACTCCACGCTTGTCGTAAATTAGTGCTGCTATACCGTTTCGTGCGAAGTGGTCGGCTGTTAGGCGAATTAGTGAGACGTATCCATTGCGGTCCTGTGGCCCGGAGCCATGCAGGAACACCGCGGCCGGGTGTGGGCCGCGTGTGGAAGGGATGAGTAACGTGCCAGCGAGAGTAATATCTCCATTGCGAAAACTCACGCGCTCTTCCCGATACAATGCAGCCTTCTTCGCAGTCTTGGCAGGAAGGCCCGTTCGTTTCAGAACCAAACTGTTCACTTCGCCTTTGTGATTGGTGATAAAGGTTAATTGCAATTCGACCGGAGAGTAGACCAACAAGGATGGCCCGGCGGACCACCTGGTTTGCGATTCCTGATTTAGACCCCGGATGAGCCCCGACCGAGGCTCGAAGTAATAAAGGCGGCGTTCCGTACGTCCGATTGAAATCAGTTCGCCCGAGGTCAGCTGGTAGGTGCCAAGATATGGGTCGTAGGTTTTTGGATCAAGTTTGGTTTCAGTCTGTTGCGC
Source organism: Acidobacteriota bacterium (assembly GCA_046714535.1). GTDB lineage: Bacteria > Acidobacteriota > HRBIN11 > JAKEFK01 > JAKEFK01 > JAKEFK01. The sequence goes on from JBKKAT010000295.1 coordinate 1,585, forward strand.
TGCGGATGGAGTCGCGAAAGAGTACAAACAGAATAATGTGATAGCGATGATTAAGCGTTTCACTAACGTCATGATAATTCGTACTAACGGTAGGCTTTCGGATCGGCATCCCGATCGCCACGCTCCACATCCTGATTGTACCGCCACACATCGGGGCGTGAACCGTCAATGTCGGTGAATCCATATTCGACTGCGAGTTGTCCCGACGTTACGGATTGCTGATTCCATCGCTCGCGTTTAGGATCCGTTGCAATCGCCACGACCGCGCGTCCGATATAGCGGGGCGACTCCGATACAGCAAATCCTGGTGGGGCGGTTGCCGTTCGCCAGTTGTCTTCGGTTACGTTGTACGCATCGAGCATCATCTCAGACCGCAACCAACCGGGAGTGAGAGCGACCGCTGTTGCTTGATGACGTGCCAGTTCGTGGCCCTGAGAAAATGCGAGGCGATTGATTGCGACCTTTGCCAGGTCATAGAAAACAGAAATCCGGTAGTGTGAAGCATTGTAATCGGTGGTGCCATCTGTAACCTCAACAAGAAGCCCTCCGGGACTTCCGATCATGAGGGGCAAAAGATAGTACGAAGTGATCAGGTGGGTGTCGATGGCCAGCCGTAGAATCCGCAAACCTTTCTGAAGATCGACTTCCCAAACAGGCTTGTTCCAATCGGGCGGTCCACCTTTTAACTTCTCCGCTCCCCAAATGTCGTTCACAAGGATGTCGATGTGACCGAATTGGTACCGTATCTGCTCGGATAATTTTCTGACCTGATCAAGATCGAGATGGTCGACCACGAAAGGAATGCCTTGACCGCCCAGCGATGTGACTATTTCCGCGGTTTCTTGGATGGTTTCAGGTCGATCCTTGTAGTCGGATTTCCGCGAACGAGTGCGGCTGCTACGGCCAGTGGAGAGGACCGTGGCACCGGCTTCACCCAATGCAGCTGCGATTCCACGACCCGCACCTCGAGTCGCACCGGCTACGACCGCGATACGGCCACGCAAAGCGTTCGGATCAACCCGCCACGTGGTTAGCATTACAGTCTTGGCAACCTGGTGACCTCGCGGGATGATTCCGGCAGATCGCGAGCGATCACAGCAAATTCATCGGGGCCTGCAACCACGACGCGAGCTTCATAGCGGATGCTGTGTTGTTCGGGACCAAGCTCAAATATACAGGATTGCAGTCGCTGGCTCGATCGTGCCGTTTCTACACACTCAATGATCTTCTTCGCGGCATCCTCAGGAAAAATTTCTGACAAAGTTTGTCCGATAAATTCTGCAAAAACGGACGGATTCTTTCCCATACTCGCTTTCAAATCGAGAATTTTTCCTTCCGCATTGATCAGAAAAATCCAGTCCGGAACAGCTTTTAACAGGAGGCGGCTGCGGTGTTCCTTTTCTCGCAAAGTTTTTTCCTTTTTCGCAAGCTTCCGGTAATTCAGACTGTTTTCGCGCGCTTTTTGCAGAAGATCAAAGCGGGAATCCCAATGTTGAACAACCGGCTCCACCAGAATAATTTTTCTTTTGCCGTTGCGAAATGCGGTTGCTTCAAACTGCCATTCCTTCCCTTTCAGATCGCTGATCGTCCATGGACCTGGTTTGTAACGCGCATTCCCTTCCTCTTTCCAAAATTCTTCCGCTTCACCGGCAAAGATATGCAAAAATTCCAGTTCACTTTCCAATCGAAATTGCCCTTCCGGCGTGCGCCGCAGACCACAAAGCTCGATCCACGCGGGAGCTTTTCCAATCACCTGAAACACGCGATCGCCCGCCTTCTCCAGAAAGAGCAGATCGATTTCAAAAAGAAGATTTTCGAGACCGGATCGTTGATTCTGCAGAAGATTCAAATCGTTGGCTTTCTGCTGAAGGATAGATTGCTGCATTCCGGCGCTGGTTACGTCCACCAGTAAGACATAATGGAAATCACCATTCTGAAAGAGATGAATGTCTGCGTAAGTGTGGTCTTTCATTTCAATAAAGGGAAGCGAGACTTCTCCGGACTCGAAAGGGAGCATGCCCTGCAGGAAATGCATTTGTTCGGTTAAGGATTCCCCTATCTTGAGCTGCTGTAAACCGTACAGATCCAGCTTCCCTCCGGAGTCCAGTAATCGCCCTTCGCGATCGAGCACAAGGTAAGCTGGATCCCGTTTTTCCAGCAAAAGCCCCCGCA
>JBKKAT010000296.1:0-2870 GCA_046714535.1 Acidobacteriota bacterium
TTGAAATTGATGCAGAAATTTTTGCTTTAGGATCCCATACGCCGTTATGCAGATGCCGATATGTTTCTTGAAGATTTAGAAGTCGCTTACATTGTTGCTGGTATGATCTTATACCAGAGATACGAGATCATCAAAGAAATCGGTCTGGGAGGGATGGGTCACGTTTACAAGGCGCGGGACCGGGATCTGGATGAAATCGTCGCACTCAAAGTGTTGCGCGCCGAAATCAGCACCGATCCGGTGATTCAAAAAAGATTTCTCCGTGAGATCAAAGTGACACGAATGATCGCCCACCCTTACGTCGTGAAGGTCTTTGACACCGGAAAGTACAAAGGAAATCGATACATTTCGATGGAATATATCGAGGGAATCAGTCTGGATGATTGGGTGAGAAAAGGAAAACCGGATTTTAAAACGATGCTGACCGTGATGGTCAAAATCATGCAGGGGGTCCAGGCGGCGCACGCCCAGGGGGTGATTCACAGGGATCTCAAACCGCAAAACGTGTTGATGGATAAGTCGTTGAATCCGCACGTTCTCGATTTTGGAATCGCACGATCGATGGATAACGTGGATGCCACGAGCGGACAGATCATGGGTTCACCGAAATATATGTCTCCGGAACAGATTCAAGGCAAAGATCTCGATGCCAGGTCCGATCAGTACGCGATGGGAGTTTTAATGTTTTTCATGTTTACGGGTGAAGAACCTTTTACCGGAGAGGATCCCAGAACCATTGTTTTGAAGCATTTAAGCCAGCCACCACCGGACATGCTGAAGCTGAATCCGAACCTTCCGGATTGGCTTCACAAAATCATCTTGAAAACATTGGAAAAAGAACGAAATGATCGTTATTCTACGTTAAAAGAACTAATGGACGACCTTAAAAAAGGATACGAATCCCAAAAACACTCAGGAGAATAAAATGAAACAATTTTTCGTAGTGGTGGCAATCTTTGGCATGGCCACTTTTTGTTTTGCGGACACCACCATCATTCAGAAAGTGGAATCAGGACCCATGATGGGACAACCCGGTACAAAAGCGATTCAAACGATGAAGATCAAAGGAAACAAAGCGCGCATCGATCATGACAATTTAGCGCAGTATCAAATTATGGATCTGGAGGCAAAAAAAGTTTACACGGTCGATAACGCAAAGAAACAAGCGATGGTGATGAATCTCGATATGATGAATGCTGCCGGTGCGATGTTTAAACAGATGAATAAAGATGGCAAGTTGAGCGTTCAAAATACAGGCAACAGCAGAACCGTGAATGGTTTTAAGTGCACCGACTATGTCATTTCCATGTCGGGCGCCATGGCGTTGACTTCGAAACAATGTCTGACCAAAGACGTTGATGCTTCCGATTTTGAAGCTTTCCGGCCTTATGCGGAAGGAATGGTCAAAATGTTCTTAGGAGACAACACCACCCAACTGCCCGAAGGAATGGCAGTTGTAACTGATACACAAATGACCATGATGGGTCAGAAAATAGATTCCAAGACCGAGCTTCAAAGTGTGAAAAAAGAGCCGATCGATGGTTCCATTTTTGAAATTCCTGCCGGCTATAAGGTCCAGGAGATGCCAGGCATGCCGAAAAAATAGGAGTGCCGAGTGCAAAGTGCTGAGTGCTGAGTTTTAAGAGTGACAGAAAAACTGTTTTGGATTGATCCTTACCAGAAGGAGTTTTCAGCAAAGGTTTTGCGTCAATTCCCGGTGCAGGACGGGCATGCTGTCATTCTGGACAGGACCTGTTTCTATGCAACATCGGGTGGCCAGCCCAACGATGTGGGAATTCTGAATCTCCAGCCGGTCAAGGATGTTCGTTTTGATAACGACAGCATCCTCCACATTGTTTCTACTCCATTAGAAGGAATGGTAGCGCAGGGGATGATCGATTGGTCGCGCAGATTCGACCATATGCAACAGCATACCGGACAGCACATTTTATCGGCTGCTTTTTTCCGCTTATTTCAAGCCGAGACATCTTCTTTTCATCTGGGGGAAGAATACTGCAGCATTGAGCTGAACCGGCCCAATCTCAGTCGAGACGATGTCCGGAAAGCGGAAGATCTCGCCAATAGCGTCATCTTCGGAGCGAAACCGATTCAGTCTTTTTTTGTCGACCCCGAAAAAGCGGGAGACTACCCGCTACGCAAACAATCCGATCTTCAGGAATCTTTGCGCATTGTGAAGGTCGCAGACTTTGATCTTTCTCCGTGTAGTGGAACTCATGTTCAGAACTCCGGTGAAGTCGGAATCGTTTTTGTCACGGGCGCTGAAAAGCTTTCGCAAACGCTAAAGGTCTCTTTCCTTTGCGGCAATCGTGTTGCCAGGCAGTATCACGTGGATCTGGAGATTGTGAAAACTCTCTCGAAGAGCATGACCACTTCAGTTGAGCTGCTTCCGGAATCCATTCAAAAACTACAGGACCAGCTCAAAGAGTTGCGCAAGGAGATAACTCAGCTGAAAGAGGAACGGTTGAAGGAAGAGGCCGATCATCTCTATGCGAACGCAGAAGACTGGAACGGGTTACGAAAGATTCTTTGTATCTGGAAGCGTCCTTATGCGGAGGTTCGATTTCTTGCGCAAAAACTTTTCGAGAAACCCTCTACGACCGGCGCGCTGATCAGTATCCCTGAACGCAGAGCCGTTTTTTTCAAGAATCCTCAAGTGGATTACGATTTACGGCCGATTTTCCAGAAATTTTTGCAACAGCATTCTGCAAAAGGGGGCGGGCCACCCCATCTCCTGGAGGCAGGTGGATTTGAGATTGGCCCGGAGTTTGAGACACGGTTGAAATCATTATGGGAACAGCAACCCTGACTCATGCTCATGATCGTGCTCATGCTCTTGATCGCCGCCTTTT
>JBKKAT010000297.1:0-7106 GCA_046714535.1 Acidobacteriota bacterium
GTTGTATCGAATCCCGAATTTCTTCGTCAGGGTTCGGCAATACATGACACACATCAACCTGACAGAGTTGTCTTCGGCGCGCCCAACAGTCAAGTCGCTATGATTTTGCTGGAACTCTATTCCTCTCTCGGCTGCCCCATGTTGATCACGGACGTGGAGAGTGCAGAGCTCATCAAGTACGCATCCAATGCTTTTCTGGCGATGAAGATTTCATTCGCGAATGCGATTGCCGATCTATGTGAGCGAACCGGCGCCGATGTTTCCCAGGTCATCAACGGCATGGGATACGATCATCGCATCGGCCGTCATCATTTGCAGCCGGGACTCGGATATGGTGGTTCCTGCTTTCCTAAAGATGTCGATTCTTTGATTCAAACTTCGGGGCGTTTTGGCTACGACTTCCGTCTGTTGAAAGCGGTCGTTGATATCAACCGCGAAAGAAGCGGTCAGTTTGTAGACAAAATGGAAAAAGTTTTAGGTGATGTGAGAGGTAAAACTTTTGCCATCCTCGGTCTCTCGTTCAAACCGGATACGGATGACATGCGCGAAGCGAAATCCATTGAAGTCATTCAACAGATTTTGGCAAGAAAAGGAAAGATACGCGCGTATGATCCTGCCGCGATGGATAATGCAAGGAACATTTTCGGCAAGAAAATCTATTACGCCCGCAACGCCTACGATGCAGCGAAAGCAGCCGATGGCCTGGTTGTGCTAACCGAATGGCGCGAATTCAAATTATTAAATCTCGAAAAAATATGTCATTCCATGAAGCAACCTTACATTTTTGATGGGCGCAATCTCTATAATTTTGAAAAAAATAGAAAGTTGGGATTCCATTACTTCGGTATTGGCCGTTCTGTAAACTCTCACAACAACAACGGTTAGAATCTCCGTGACAAAAGCCAACAAAGGAAACAAAGATTTTAAATTCTTAGTTTTCTTTGTTAGCTTTTGTTAAATTTGTTCCGCGTTTAGGCCCTTCCAGCACAACTCCCATCCCGTTTGTATCGGATCGCTGGCGGTTCTCTCCAAATTCTCGTGAAATAGTGTTGCGGAGGGCGGCCGTCCCTGGCCGCCACGGAAAAAATCTTAGGAGGAGAGTCCATGAGACGTTATTTTCTTTTCATTGTGGCGGTATTGCTTTTTGGTTTTTCGGGTTCCGTTAACGCACAGTTCCCTGGAATCACGGTGCCTCCGAGCGGTGATAATCAACATTCGATTACCACCCAGTTCATCGGGCCGGTCCAAATTACGATTGATTACAACAGTCCGAACGTTCACGCGCCGGATGGATCGGACCGGCGTGGAAAAATCTGGGGAACTCTTGTTCCGTACGGGATGGGTAAAGAGGCTTTTGGAACTTGTGGCGACCAATGTCCCTGGCGCGGTGGTGCAAATGAGAATACGGTGTTCAAAACATCTCATGACATTAAAATCCAGGGTCAATCCCTTCCGGCAGGCTCCTATGGCTTGCACTTCCTTCCAGGCGAGCAGGAATGGACAATCATTTTTTCAAAGAATTACACTTCCTGGGGGAGTTTCACTTACGATGCCAAAGAAGACGCTCTCAGAGTTAAGGCCAAGCCTGAAAAAAGCGGATACCATGAATGGCTAACCTACGATTTTATCGATCGGGAAACCGATCACGCGACGGTGGCGATGAGATGGGAGGAACTTCAGGTTCCCTTCAAGATAACTGTGGAAAATATTGAAGATCTGTATGTCGCAATGATTGATGACGAATTGCGTAATTCATCCGGTTTCACCTGGCAAAACTGGGATGCGGCCGCGCAATATACTCTGGGAACCAAAAAGAACCTGGAAAAAGGACTTCAGTGGGCACAGAACGCCGTTAGTTTTCCATTTATCGGCGAGGAAAACTTCACGACATTGATGACCCTGGGGCAACTTCAGCAAGCGAATGGGAAGTCAGCCGAAGCGCAAAAGTCCATCGACAAAGCCCTGAACCATCCGACTGCAAGCCCCATTCAAATTCATGGGTACGCGCGCAGCCTGCAACAACAAAAGAAAACGGAGGAAGCGGTCAAGCTATTTGAATTGAACGCGAAAAAATTTCCCAACCAGTGGCCAACACAAGTTGGTTTGGTGCGAGCGCTTTCCGCAAAAGGGAACTACAAAGAGGCTTTAAAGCAGGCAAAAATCGCGCTTGCCCAGGCTCCCGATGATCTAAATCGCACAAACCTGGAAAAGATGATCGAAACGTTGGAGCAGGGCAAGGACATAAACTAATCTTAAAAACACTTCGGAGGGCGGGCGTCCCTGCCCGCCATACCGCAGAAGTGAACCCGGTCAGCGCTAACTATGGAGCGCAGGCGTCACGCCTGCATTATGGACCGCAGGCCTCTGGCTTGCCTATTTTAAGTACTGATCCTGAACGGCTTTTCGTAGAAGTTCAGGGGAAACCATACCCTGGGCCAGAAGAAAGTCATGGTATTTCTGCTGGTCGAAGTTCTTTCCTTGAGCTTCTTCAACTTCTTTGCGCAGATCACGAAGCTTTGTAAAACCATAAAAATAGGAAGGGGCCTGGCCAGGAGCCCAGAAAGTGTAGCGTTCGACTTCCTGATTTGCCATCGCTTCAGAAAGCACAACATCCTCCATTAGAATTCGCTTTGCTTGTTCTGGTTGGATCTTGCCCAGCTGAAGCTCCGGATCGAGGAACGCTCTTGCGGCGCGCATCAGTCTGTGTTGCAAGCAGATCAACTGACCTTCTGCGGGCTCATAAGGTTGCACCAAAGATTCGGCGTAAAGTCCCCACCCTTCCATATTCACGATGTTGAAGGAAAAGACTGCGCGCGCGATCGAAACTCCTTTTTCCACAACAGAAGCAAATTGCATTTCGTGGCCCGGCCGGCCTTCATGTGCGGTCAGAGTCCAGGAGGCTGCTTCAAAAGTGAAATCATCAAAACTTTGTTTTGCTTTTTCGCTTCCGGGAGCTGCTGGAATGTTGAGCGGCAACACAAACTCACCTTTCTCTCCTGTGTTTCCTAACATGCGCGGCGGACGCATATTGGGCGCAGGTATAGAAGCGCTTTCCGCTTCAGAGGCAAGGCGGATGGTCATTTTCCGCTGTGGAAGCGTGACAAGTTTTTTATCGCGGATGATTGCCTCGATTTCCTCGATCCTTTTCCGATAATGCGGCAGGATCGCCTCTCCTACCAGCTGCTGTTTCTTGAGCTCTTTTATGACATCGCGATAATCGTTCGAAGACATTTTTCTTTGCTTTGCAATTTCGGTTGCTATCGACTGCATCTCTTTTTGAATAGCCGTGAAATTCAGATGAGCATTTGATGCCAGCTTTTCCGGTTCAATCAGAATTCCATATTGCTGCAGCTGGAATTCGTAAAGTGGTCTGGGTAAACGGAAATCGGGCCGTGCTTTGATCAGAATTTCAGTCTTCAAAAAATTCTCATAGGTTGCGAACTGCTCTTTTAACTTCGCGTACGGTTCCTCATATCCCGAAATGGAAAATTTCTTGAATAGTTGCTCGATGCCTCCCACAAAATGTGGACTGTTGATCAGAACTTTTTCCAATTCCTGTTTGCCCGGATAGAGCAGATCCGGTTTACCGATCTTGTCGCGCATTCGCATCTGGGCAAGCAAAGCTACAGGTTCCGATCCTTTTTCCATGCCGGCGTACTTCTTTAGCCGCACCAGTGCCGCTTTCCTCCGTTCCGGAGCAACCTGATCATCCAGCAGACTTCTCAGCCCGAGGAAAACGGTTTGGGAAACGTCGTAGTAAGGGATGAGATACTTTTCGTTGAGCTGATTCTGTTTGATTGCATCGCTCGCGGTTTTGATCAGGATTTCAAGATCCTGTCGAACTGCCGGATCTTTCTCGGCTTTCAATCTTGATTGAAGTACTTCGATGGCGGCCAGAGTCTCTTTGTTTGCCCTTTCATTGACACCTTTCGTCAAATCGATGATGTTTTCATCAACTCCTTCTACTCCCAATTGTCCCGCAAATTCCGGATTGTATTTGGAAAAGACATCAATCAATATCTTTGCGTTTTCATTACTTCGCTTTACCCAATCGTTTGTCGCGCTCCAGCCAGGCAAAGCCAGAAGGATCAAGAAAAAGAAAACACGAACCGGATGCAATCGATTTATCACAAGACCTCCAACAACAGATTACCTTTAGATACGCGTAATGCCTTCAAAAGTTCAATTTAAAGCGTCGTCACAGGAACGTTACTATTCCCAGGTTTTATTCGCGGGTGGCAACGGAGGTGGAACAAGGGAAATTGATTTGTTGAACAGACGCACGATGTCCATACGGCGAAAAAATTTGATCGCAAGAATATAGAACGTGATCTTTGCAAGACTCCAGAACACACCAAATGCCAAACCGAGGTAGATGCCCACTTGAGACATTCCCGATATCCAGGAATCCAGGTTTGGTGGTGCTTGAGGCCGCCCGGCGCCGGCGATTTTTAGCATGTGGCTGATCATGATGTCGGACATTTTATGACCGATTGCGGTGTTGATGATTGAGCGCACCATGTCAAAGGGAATGAGAAACCAGAATAGGAGTAATAAAACTTTGCGTCCGATTTCGCGTACGGCCAGAGCTTGAAAACCTCCATAAATCAACACAGCGGAAGTGAGAAAAAGACTGATGAGAATTGGAATCTGAATCATTCGCCAGGGAGCCATTGCCGCAGCAATATCGGAAATCATGCGTTGATGCATTTTCATAAACTCATCGTCTGCCGGTAGGGGGACAGGTCCACCCGTAAAGTTTCCTGATGACCACTGGCCCAATCCGGTAATCGCCATAATGACTCCGACTCCTCCCAGTACTATTGCGATTACAGAAACGGTTACAAGTTGACGTGGTCGTTGTTGCATCGCGTTATAAACTCATATACAAATCCAATGTTTTTTGCGCCGAATCTTTCCATGAAAACTTCTTGATCCGCTCTCTGCCTTTTGCCACAAGACCTTGACGAAGATCATTCCGTTGCAGAACGGACCGGATTTGTTCTGTCAATTCCAGTTCACTATTCGGATCAAAATACAGACAGGAGTCGTTGCAAACTTCCTGAAATGCTGGAATGCGGGAAGCAATCACTGGAACCTCCGAAGCCATTCCTTCCAACAGCGGAAGTCCAAAACCCTCTTCGATGGAAGGGTAGACTACTGCCGCAGCCTGCTGGTAAAGCGCGCGAAGATCACTCTTTGAAACATACCCCGTCAATAAGACTCCCCTGGGAAGTTCGATGGGTTCCATACCCCAACCATGAGGTCCAGCAATCACAAGAAAAACATCAATACCAAGATTCTGGTAGGCCCGAATCAACAGCGGTAGATTTTTTCTTGGTTCCTGATTTCCGACAAAGAGAAGATAAGGTCCGGGGATGACAAATTTTTCCAGAACCTGCCTGTTTTGCTCAGCAGGAGGACGTTCAAGAAAAAAAGGATCGAGCCCATGCTTGATTGTGTAGATTCGAGAAGAGGGAATTCCCAACAGTTCGACCAGCTGTTTTTTTGTGTAATCGGATACTGCAATCACAGCATCACTTCGCAAACAATGTTTCTTTACCAGCTTTGGATAATCCTCTTTCATTTCGCGCACGGTGTGCGCAGGATGTGTGTAAAAGTAAAGGTCGTGCATTGTCGTCACACTTCTTGCGCGGCGGGAGGGAATCACGAGCGGGGTGGGCGAGTGTACCACCTGCACCGTTGTTCCGAGCACAAACTCGATTGGGGGAAACGAGAGATGATTCCAACCAAAGTTCAGCAGCCGCACCGGCCAGTGACGGTCATGAATTTTGAAGCGCGAAGGATATTGAGCCGGCTGGTACCGTTCCTTCCAGGAACTTGAAAAGAGATGGTATTCGTTCTGCTGATCAATTTCAGAAAGGGCTTGAACAAGATTCTGTAAATAGGTGCCGACTCCCGTGGGACGGGATAAGGCAGGCCTCATATCAATACAGATGTTCATAACTAATCGTGGATCGTAATCGTGATCTTACTCGTGCTTACTTCTTTCTCCCCAGCACAAAAATGTGTTCATACCAGGTCTGCGGTCGCAGTTTCTGCAGGATCCGCGTTTTGAACGGATGCGGATAAATGTTTCTTACGTCAAACTTTACGATTTCAAAAGAATGACGTTTCAAGAGTTCGACAACTTCGTGGAAAGTATATTCCCGATTGTGTCTCCCGTAAATTCCGTGCGGGGAATAATCTGCGTAGATGTTTTTTCCTCGGGCCAGTTGGATCAGGTTGCTGAGACGCGCGGCATTTGGCGTGCTGACGATAACATATCCGGACAGATTTAAGGTTCTGTTGATCTCATTCAGCGTAAAATCGGGGTTTAGTAAAAGGTGTTCCAGGATCTCACAAAATATTACACAGTCAAACGAGCCGTTCTCATAAGGGAAAGAATCCTCTTCCACATTGAAATGAGAGTATTCCATCTCGTGGCTTTCCAGCCCATTGTCGATGGTTTGTTTCTCCACGGATTGAAGACGCGGGTCGCTGAAAAAATTTGCAAGACTTAGCTGAAAATGAAAATGCTTTTTTAACAAAAGGGTCAGATAATAAGGATTGGATCCAAGCTCTAAGACTTTTTGCACTCCTTGTTGTTGCAAAAACTTCATCCAGTCAAGGACAACCTGCATCCGGGTCCAGGAATCGTACAGGTACTGTTCCGCTTCAGCACGATTTCGAAAAATGGAATGGAACTGAAGAAGATACTCTTTCTCCGAATCAGGCAACATCAGATTATTTTAACCGCCAGGGCGCCAAGTCCGCCAGGAGAGGAAACAAATTCTATTTAGCGTAGGAAAACTGCGTGGTCAGGTTAGTTCCGGAATGAAAGGACGCACTGTAACCTTTTCGTCCAAAACTTCAGCGAGGAACGAATCGGATTCATTCCACTGTGTGGTCAATGGAATTTTGATCTTCTCGTCTATACTCCGCTTCAGGAAGCGGGCGCCGTAAGCATAGTTGTAACCCTGAGAAACGAGGGTATCCAGCGCTTCCGGTGTGACAATCAAATTCTTTCCAGCTTCGCGTAAAGTCCTTTCGAGGTTCGACAGATATTTTTCAGCAATCGAACGAACCTCCTCACGGGTTAGAGG
>JBKKAT010000298.1:0-5313 GCA_046714535.1 Acidobacteriota bacterium
TCTTGTCTATGATTTCAGAAATCTTGAAAGGCTTTCCTTTAACTTTAGAAAACGGAATTGTGGGAACCAGATATTTTGCGCGAAGCAGCCAGCTGAGTTGTCCAAGATTCAATTCGGGAACGAGAACTTTTTCAAAGCGGCCAAGAATATCCGGAAGATTTTTCGGGAACGGATTCAGATAGCGCAAATGGATGCTGGAGACAGGCAGATTTCGCGCTTGAACTTCTTCTACTGCAGCGTTCAATGCGCCGAAAGTTCCGCCCCAACCAACAACGAGCACTTCTCCTTCCGGCTCTCCATAAACCTGAAGATCCGGAATATCATTTGCGATCCGGGCAATTTTTTCGGCGCGCAATTCCACCATCTTCATGTGGTTGTCCGGATCATAACTGACGTTTCCGGTTATGTTCTGTTTTTCCAATCCACCGATCCGGTGTTCCAAACCCGGTGTCCCGGGAATTGCCCACGGCCGGGATAGCGTTTTTTCATCACGCAAATAAGGAAAGAATCCTTCCGCTTCCGTTCGGAACTTAACTTCAATTTTCGGCAAATCCTCCACTCTGGGAATCTTCCAGGGTTCCGATCCGTTGGCAAGATAACCATCGGAAAGATACAGGACCGGCGTCATATATTTGATTGCAATGCGCCATGCCTCGATCGCCATGTCAAAACAATCTCCTGGAGTCGCAGGAGCAACGATGGCAATGGGCGATTCGCTGTTTCGACCAAACATTGCCTGCAGCAGGTCTGCCTGTTCGGTTTTCGTAGGCAATCCGGTGCTCGGTCCGCCTCTTTGAACGTCCACAATCACCACCGGTAGCTCGGTCATGATGGCGAGATTGATTCCTTCTGATTTCAAACAAAGTCCCGGACCGCTTGTGCCGGTTAAACCAAGATTGCCCGCAAACGAAGCGCCGATTGCGGCAGAGATGGCGGCGATTTCGTCTTCGCACTGCATTGTCTTCACGCCAAAATTCTGATGACGCGAAAGCTCATGAAGAATATCGCTTGCCGGTGTGATCGGATAGCTTGCATAAAAGAGCGGAATGTTCGCCAATGCCGAAGCGGTCACGAAACCGATTGCGGTGGCTTCGTTTCCCATAATATTGCGATACTTTCCCGGTGTGAGCGAAGCTTTCGGCACCTGATAGTGTGTGGTGAACATCTCGGTTGTTTCGCCGTAGTAGTATCCGGCTTTCAGGGCAAGAGCATTAGCTTTAGCCACTTCCGGATTCTTCTTAAACTTGGCATCGATCCAATCCTGAGTTTGTTTCATCGGACGGTCGTACAGCCAGTACATCAAACCGAGTGCAAAAAAGTTTTTGCAACGATCCACATCTTTCTTCGTTAACTTGCATTCGGCCAGCGCATTCGCATTCAAGGATGTGATTGGCAAAGCAAACAAACGGTAACCGGAAAGGGTGCCGTCCTCCAGTGGATTCTTTGGGTATCCCGCCTTCTTTAAATTTCCTTCCGTAAACGCATCCGAGTTTACGATTAAAATGCCGCCCGATTCGAGATCGGCGACGTTTACTTTCAAGGCGGCAGGATTCATCGCAACCAGGACATTTGGCTCATCTCCGGGAGTCTTGATATCCCTGCTGCTGAAGTTGACCTGAAATCCGCTAACTCCAGGTAACGATCCGGCAGGCGCACGGATTTCCGCAGGGAAATCGGGAAGTGTGCTGATGTCATTACCAAAAACTGCAGAAGTATTTGTAAATTGTGTGCCGGTCAGCTGCATGCCGTCGCCGGAATCACCAGCAAAACGAATGGTGACTGTTTCCACATCTTTTCTATCTTTTACGGGCATGTTTCTTCAAACTCCATCGCTTGACTTCCCCTCCTTATGAAGGAGGGGATTGAGGGGAGGTTGGAATCATAGAAAACCACTCCAACCCTCCCTCTAATCCCTCCCTTCATAAGGGAGGGAAGTCCAAAGTGGTCCCAATAAATATAATGATTTTCTCACGCACCGTCAGTTTGCTCGAAAGCTTCCCGATTAGGCTGCACGTTCATGATCTCTTCCGGATAGAGCTCAGCCAGGAACTGAATAATGTTCCGGATTTGCAAAAGGCCGGTGCATTTCCCTTGCGCATCCACCAGTGGAACGTTCCGGAAACCGAATTGGTTCATGATGCTGATCGCCTGTCCGACCGTATCATCGGGAGAAAGGGTCTTGACCGGCGAGCTCATAAATTGGTCAACAGGTCCTTTGCGGTCAGAACCAGTGCTCAAAACTTTCGTCAAATAATCTCGCTCCGTGAAGATACCTACACAGCGATTTTCCCGGCAGACAAGTACACAACTGCTGTGGCTTTTTCGCATCTGTTCAACCACTTCGTTTAGGGGAGTTCCGGATTCAATATAGATAGCGGGATCCATTGAAAGGTGACGAATTCGTTTGGTTTGAATTTCTTGTTCGCGCATAAATTCACCAGGAAGGCTCGATACTTACCCCAAGCGGTAGTTTAATAATATGAAGGCCCGGGACAACTTTTGTGAGGCACCCGAGGGCAGTCACTTCTTGACTTTCCGCATCCCGGCGAATGATGATTTGACAATTTCTGCAGTCGCCGTTCCAGCAGAAGTTACCATACGCCACCTCGGAATTCAAGTATTGAAGGACCCGCAGCAGCGTGTTGTTTTCCGGTACCATATATTCCTTTCCTTTATAATAGATCGGAATCAGCCGCGAATAAGGCTCGTAAAGGTCACTATCTCGCTCTGCCTCCTCGTCTATCATCTTGCACTCCTGCTCATGATCTTGCTCTTGCTCCTGATCAGAGTTTCGAGCACGAGCATGATCATGAGCATGAAGTATTTGCTACAGGGAAGGCCTGCCCTTGATCAGCTCCATAAATTCCATTCGCGTTTCGACGTGAGTGCGGAAAGTGCCGAGCATCGAAGATGTGATTGCTACGGAGTTCTGCTTTTCAACTCCACGCATCATCATGCACAGATGCATCGCTTCAATAACGACTCCAACACCGTAAGGATTGAGAGTTTCCTGAATCGTATCTGCAATCTGGGAAGTAAGCCGCTCCTGCACTTGCAGGCGCCTGCTGAACATCTCCACCAAACGCACGATTTTGCTCAATCCCACGATTTTTCTGCGCGGAATATACGCAACATGACATTTTCCAAAAAAAGGCAAAAGATGATGCTCACACATGCTAAAAAGATCAATGTTTTTTACAATGACCATTTCGTCATAATCTTCAACGAAGAGCGCATTGTTCAAGAGCTCGTGTGGATTTTCGGCATAGCCTTTCGTGAAGAATCGAAGCGCTTTCTCGACTCTTTCAGGTGTTCGTTTTAGCCCGTCTCGCGAGGGATCTTCGCCCACCTCACGCAGAATCTGCTCAATTAGATCTCGCATATGTTTTTCACCACGGAGTCACGGAGCACACAGTAAATATAACATGATAGAATAATGTGCTCGAACGCTCGGAGCATGAGCACGAGCATGATCATGAGCAAGAGCTTAGACAAGAGGGGGTAACATCGTGGCCGATAATCGTTGTAATCAATGTGGCGCAACCAATGCGCCTCAAGCAAAATTCTGCGGGGGCTGTGGAGCCTCCTTAGCCGGTTCCTGGAATCAACCCCAACCTCCACCTCCCACGAATTACATCGGACCACAACCGGGGCCTCCACCACCACAGCCTTCCGGTGCCACCAGCAACAAAGCGATGTTTTCCTTGATTCTGGGAATTCTCAGTTTTATTTGTTGCGGACTTTTCAGCGGCATCCCGGGCGCCATTCTGGGAAAAATGGAAATGGATGCGATTAAACAAGGCCGCGCACCGGAATCCAACATGGGTATGGCCAAAGCCGGATTTTGGATCAGCATCGTTGGGACCGTTTTCTCCATCGTCATCTTGATTATGGTCCTCTTCTTTGGTTTTCTCAGCAGCTTCTCCGGTCTGTATTAAAAAAGAATACGATAGCGATGAATGGCGCGGTAAGTTGTCCGAAGGGACATCTGGTTCACAATACACATCAGGGAAAATTCTGCATTGAGTGCGGCGCGCCTTTAACGGCGCAAGTCTATTCGCCGGGACAATCCTTTGCCTGTTCCCGTTGTGGTGGAAATGGGAGGCGGTTGGATGCGAATTCACACGTGTGCGGTCAGTGCCACTGGCTGCGGCCGTTAGCGCAGGATTACTACGTGGATTGCGCCGCATTTCAGTATGCACAAGATGGATCCGCGATGGCTGCCTTGCGATCGAGCGGACCTCTTTCAGCAGCGGCGCGCGCGATCTCAGATCGAGTTGGGAGGCGGTGGATTGAAACCACTTTTAACGGAGTGCGACTTGGACCGGATCAACTTCCGCGGTTGTATCAGTATGCTGTCCAGTCAGCTCGCATTCTTGGTATGCCAACAATGCCGGAGGTTTACGTTTCCGGAGAACGAATGTGGGATGCGGTCACCTATGGCACCGATGAAAACTCATTCATTCTTTTGGGAACTGCATTGGCGACCAACTTTCAGGGTGATGATCTTCTGTTTATTCTTGCGCGAGAAATGGGACATTGCCGGGCCGGACACGCTCTTTGGAAAACGGTAATCCATTTCCTGGTTGGTGAACAGGGACCACGCAAAGGATTCATGTCGAATGGAGTGCTCGCAGCGCTGAATCCTATGAACATCGTGGGGAGCGCTCTGGAAATGCCTTTGCTTGCGTGGGCCAGGCAAGCTGAAATCACAGCAGATCGTGCGGGCTTGCTTGCAGTTGGCCAGGAATCGGTCGCGCGCCGGGTGCTCTTATCCTGGTCGTTAAAATCATCTATGATCTACAAACAAATCAACATTCAAACGTGGATCAATCAGGAAAATGAAACGGGTGACGATATGACCAAGCTTTCCGAAATGGCAACGTCTTCAACTCCCTATATAACGCGGCGCTTAAAGTTGATGAAGACTTTCGCGGATTCACGGGAGCTGCAGCAGTATCGCACGGTGATTGAAAAACATCTGCCTAAGCCTAAGAAAGCGCCTTCAAAAGAGGAAACGATGCGAATTGTGTGTCCGCACTGCAAAACTGGAATGAATATTCCTGCGTCTCAGTTGAAGGGGAAAAGTTCGTTTAACGCAAGGTGCCCAAACAAGAAGTGCGGAAAAGTTGTGACACTGAAAAAGAAAACAGGTCCGCAGACAGAGGACGATTAGGATTAACAGAAGCAAACAAAGGAAACAAAGATTTTTTATACTTTGTTCCCTTCGTTATCTTCTGTTAAAAAAAGGAGGAAGTATGGCAAACGATTTTGAAATTGTGCCGGGAGATGGGTCTAATACTGTAGATGAAG
>JBKKAT010000299.1:0-3381 GCA_046714535.1 Acidobacteriota bacterium
CTTATATTACCATTAGATGGCGCAATAGGCGGGCCCGGAGTCATTAGAAATTCCACTTAAGGGATAAGGATGTATAGTACGACAACAACAGCAGGAGCAAATTCCTCTTTTGCGCAAGTTCGATTCATAAAATCCATATGGTATTATGAACGATGGTTTTAGTGGCTCTGTTACCGGATCTGTCAATTCTGTCCTGTAACTGAGAGGGCGGAGCTATAGTTTGATCAGGCTGTGGATAGACGCCTGACTCGGGCTTGTAATACAGGGGTAAGCCCGACGAAGATTCGACCACTTTTCTAGCACACCAAAAACTTCCTCATCAGGTTGAATCAGATAGTTTTGTACCAGCCTGATGCCCGCCGCTTGACGACAGCTTGCTTTTTTACGCTTTGCATTGATGATTCCCAAGATAATTCACTATTGTTGGTTTGGAAATGCCGATATTCCTGCCGATCATGCGCGCTACATTGAGGGCTGGAAGAAGCTCATGCCGGATTACGAGTTACGTTTATGGAATGAGAGCAATAGCCCCATGGATATTCCCTACATGCGCACAGCCCGAATCAACCGGCACTGGGCGAACATGTCGAATTTTGTGAGATTACATGCAGTTTTCTTGCATGGCGGAATCTATCTGGACACAGATGTGGAGGTACTGAAGAGGTTTGACGATTTATTATACCGGAAGTGCTTTTTTGGTTTTGAAAGCAAAGAGGACGAGAAACGGCTGGTCGTAAACAACGCGGTCTTTGGAGCAATACCTAAAAGCACTTTTATCGGCGATTGCAAGGCTTATTTGCTCACGAACTTCACCGGAGAAGAACCAGCTCATCTTTCTGCACCCGCTTTGATCACAACTCTCTTGAAGAAGAAAGGGTTGGAATACTATGGCAATCAGGATTTGGATGGGGTTTTCCTTTTCAGAGCCGATTTCTTCTATCCGTACAAGTGGACCGAAGACTTTTCCGAGGATTGCTTAACAGCTGACACGTATGCGATTCACCGTTGGAATAAGTCCTGGCGAAGCTCTTATTTATCAAAACGAAAAAAGAAAGGAATCAGGAAGGGCCGTCTTTCAAAACTGATGCCGCGACCGGTTGCGATCTGGAAAGATTTCGGGCTCGTAGGACTTCGGTTGTATAAAAAAAGGATAGTTCAACTTGGTCCCTTTCGGGGGATGAAGTTCTTTACCACACGAACCCGGCGTTCGAAATTATTTGCCAAACTGATTGGTTGTTATGAAGAGGGGTTGCATGAACTCATCTGGCATCTGCCGGACAACAACTATGAAAAAATCATTATCGTTGGGTGCAGGGATGGTTACTATACAACAGGATTGGCCCGCTTGATGCCCGATACAAAGATTATCGGATATGAAGTGAACGAAGTTGCCCTGGGATTTGCTCGCAGCAATGCAAATGCCAACAAAGTGGCTGACCGGGTATCACTCCATTTCGCCAGGTATGATTCCAATATCTTGATCGGCGAGCAATTGAGCGGAAGATCTTTAATGGTCTTCAACTCCGATAGCTCCGAATTGGATATCTTTACAGAAGAAACAGTCTTAGTATTGACACATGTGGACATGCTCATCCAATTAAATGATTTTACCGATCCCGGAAGGAAACCACGCATCATGAGATTGTTTAAAGACTCTCATGAATTTAAGTTAATTCCACAGAGAAGATTGCCCACAACCGTGACACACTTTTTGAACAGTAACAACGACACCTTACGAATATTGAATTTGATCGATGAGGGAAAGGCGGAACGGATCGAATGGCTTTTCTTGACCAGCAAAAAAAATCTGTAGTCCCTGCTTTCTAAGATGTTCAACTCTTTGAGAAAATTAAAGCGGCGATTGAGGCGCAAGATTGTACGAAGCCATCTCGATTCCTTCATGGCAGATCAAAAGACGACTGAGTGCGTATTGGACTTAGGCTGCGGCGATTCGCGCTATTCGCACTATTTTCCCAATCGGATAGGGCTCGATCATTCGATGCAGGAAGGAGTGAACATCATTGGAGATGCGCATCATCTTCCCTTTTCCTCTTCGTCTTTCTCCGTTATTCTGACCACGGAGATGCTGGAGCATGTTCACGATCCGCAGAAAGTCATTGATGAAATTCAAAGGGTGCTGCGTCCGGGTGGCAAAGTAATCCTCACCACCAGGTTTGTTTTTCCCATCCATGAAGCTCCCATGGATTTTTATCGTTTTACCAAATACGGTTTGGCATACCTTTTTCGGAAGTGGGTAAAGGTCGAAATAAGGCCCGAATCACATCCGTTTGAAGGGATCGGTGTCCTTTTCCAAAGAATGGCTTATCAATCTGATTTCCGTGGTTCAAAACTAATCTCCTATGCTTGTCTGCTCTTGGCCCGATTTATGTCTATACTGGATATACTGGTTACAAGACAGTACGGAGACATCAGGCGACAAACCCTCGAAACGGAAATTATTACCAGCGGATACTATCTTATAGCTCACAAAATATGAATTATGTTTAAAGCAACAATTTCTAAGAGTCCTGATCCTGAGCATTACTCTCAACCGATGGCGTCTGTTATCATCGTCACTCGCAATCGGGCCAATTCACTGGAACGCGCCTTGCAAGCGTTACGAATGTTGGATTACCCCAATTATGAGATTCTGGTTGTGGACAATGACTCCACGGATAACACTGAAACAGTCATTGCGAAGTACGGTGCGAAACGTGTTTTCAGTCCTTCTCAATGCGGCATCGGTTACTGCCGGCGAACAGGGGTGGAAGCAGCACAAGGAGAAATTGTCGCCTTCTGTGATGACGATTGTGTTCCAGCAAAAGACTGGTTAACCCGATTTGTGGAGCGTTTCAGTCAGGAGCCGGACATAGGACTTCTGGGCGGGCAGGTGATTAACGTCGGGTTTCCGGGCAAGGATGGCTATGGAGACGCCAAACGCTATAAAGGAAGATCCAAACTTGGAAGGAATGGGAAGCTTGTTTTTGTGGAAGACCCAAAGGATGCGGAATTCTTTGGTAATATGAACCTCGCATTTCGGAAAGAAATTGTTCAGAGAGTCGGAAACTACGATCCTTTTTGCAATGTAATGGCAGAAATAGATTTGCAGGTACGGTTGAGAAAGAATGGTTATCGAATAGGATTTGAACCTGGTGCAATCTCAGAACATCACTACACAGGCATCCATCTAAAAGCAAGGCATTTTTTTCATAGTCCACAACTGGTTCGACTGTATCTGTGCTTGAAACATTTTCGACCTAAGAAAGCGGCCGAGTGGTTGCATTTCCTGGGATATGAGAGTCGATTGCTATTTCGCGATCTGGTCACCGTTTGTAAAAAGAGTTTTGCGGCCATTCTAAGGGGCCAGTTTCGCGTCCTTCT